>JAYUBX010000615.1:0-1954 GCA_043740665.1 Candidatus Neomicrothrix sp. | reverse complement strand
GCGGCCTTCACCGAGGCGCTCGAGAAGCCGGCGACGGTGAACCGGCGTCTCGCAACCGCGCTCGAACGACCCCGGAAGTTCCGCTGGCTTGACTGAGCTCCATCGCCCTGAGCCCCTCGACCCCAAACTCCACGACCGCTCGAGCTTCGACTCCGGTTCCTCGGACCTGGACGAGTGGCTACGCCGATACTCGACGCAGAACCGACGCAGGAACACCGCCGCCACCTGGGCGATCGCCGACGCCGATGGCGTGGTGGTCGCCTATGTGAGCCTGGCGATGACGAGCATCGACCGCGGCGGTGCTCCCTCGCCGGTGGCGAAGCACGCGCCTGATCCGGTGCCCGCCCTGCTGATCGGCCGACTCGCCGTCGATCGGTCCCGATCGGGACTCGGCGTCGGGACCGCGCTCGTGGCGCACGTCCTCGCCACCGCAGTCGAGCTCAACGAGCAAGCGGCCTGTCGTGCGGTCGTCGTCTCCGCTCTCGACGACGCGGCTCGTTCGTGGTGGGAACGACTCGGGTTCCATCCCTTCGATCCCGACGAGGGCGACAACCTCGATCTGTACCTGCTCACCGGCGAGATCGAGGCCACGCTGCACTCCCTCGGCTGACCCTGGCCACGTAGGACGGCGGATCGATTCAGCTCGGGGGGGAATCTGAGATTTCTCGGCGACCACCGTCCATTCTGGGGTGGGTATGGAAGTAGGGGAGCGGGTTCCGAAGACCGGAGCGGCTGCCCTGGCCTCACGCGGCCACGACGTACTCCGAGGGGCGAAAAGCCGGTGGGGTTAAGGTACAAGTCCCCCCTCCGACACCGAGTTGAAACCCCACGAGATTCGCGAAGGTGCAGGTCACCGGCTCGGGGACTTGGTGGGGGTTCGAGTCCCTCAGCGCCCACTTCAAAAGTAGCTCTTGTGACGCTGTCGGGGTGGCTGAGTCCCGAGCGCGGTGTGGGTGCGAGTGCCCACGCCGTTCCGCTTCTCGCTTCGTAGTTGCCGAAGGAACGGCGTGCGCGTCAGCACCCCGCGTTCGTGACCGCGGACGGCGCCACCTGGATCCGCGACGTCCTCGCCGAACGCGCCCCCGACGCGATCCACTGCCTCGACACGTTCCAGATCGTGAGCTGGCGACGTCCCTCCGCTTGGAGCTCGGCGACCTTGGCGGCCTTGTCCCAACCTCACGATGCGCCGACGCAAGACCCTCTGGGTGCTCGAGACCGCGAACTGGCGTATTTCCGAGGGCTTGAGCTCAAAGAAGGTCGGCGCGACGCCTTCGCCCACCCACTGATGCAGGCCCAACGAGCCCTCCACGCCTGGCTCGGCGACGCGTCCCAGCCACATCGCGCAAGCCGACAACGCGGGCACCACCGGTGGCGTTCTCTCGAAGGCGTCCTAGGGTTCCAGCGTTAGGGTCCGCGTCGGATCTAACCGCGCGGTGTAATGTGGTGGTGTGGAGCTGAGCGAGGAGAGCTTGGGCGAGTTCTTCTCGGTGACGTTGCCGTTGTTGGATGAGCGGCAGCGGCGATTGACGGCGGCCGCGATGGTTGGGGCGTTGGGTCGGGGTGGTCAGGCGCGGGTGGCCGAAGCGACGGGGTTCTCGCGGAACACGCTGATTGCTGGGGCGGCCGAGTTGGCTGGGGGTGCGGGTCCCGCGGAGCGGGTCCGGCGGCCCGGCGGTGGGCGCAAGAAGGCGATCGATGTGAATCCCGACCTGTTGATCGCGCTCGACTCGTTGGTTGAGCCCGAGTCGCGTGGTGATCCGATGTCGCCGTTGCGGTGGACCGCGAAGTCGACCAGGACCTTGTCGAGCGAGTTGGGCCGGCTGGGTCATCAGGCCGGGTCGTCGCTGGTGGGCCGGATGTTGCACTACATGGGCTACAGCCTCCAGGCCAACGCCAAGGTCACCGAGGGCGCCCAGCACCCGGACCGCAACAGCCAGTTCGAGTACATCAACGC
>JAYUBX010000614.1:0-2069 GCA_043740665.1 Candidatus Neomicrothrix sp. | reverse complement strand
CGAATCGATCGAGTCACAAGGCCTCGACGACGACCTCGTCTCACCGCCCGAGGTCAGCCAACCCACCCCCGACACCGTCACCGTCGTACTGCACGTCCGCGCCCTCTACATCTTCGCCCGCGCCCTGCCCCACGGCCCCACCGACACCATCGTCACCGCGACCGCCACCGCCACCATCGACCAGCGATGACCGGCGAGCTCGTCATTCGACCATCTCCCAACGTTGCGGAACCCACCTGAGGGGAAAGCGCCCCCGCCACGGCTGCAAGGAGGTCGAGGCGGTCCTCAAAGCACTCATCCGTGCCGACTGGACCGTCGCATACCCTTCCGGCCATTGGGGTCGTGTGGCCTGTCCGGACGGCTGCAGCATCGGCGTCCCTGGGACGCCGCGCGACTGCTTGAACACCGGTCGGCAGGTTCAGCGGGCCGCCCGCAAGTGCCCCCACGGCCACGCCCCGAGCTGACTCGGGTTGCCACCCGAGACGTCCGACCGATAGCCTGTTGGCACTTGGCAACAGTCTCAGGAGCGACCGATGCTGTCCGTCTACACCGTTTCTCTCGTCCTCGAAAACATCGAGCTCACCGATTCGAATCTCGACCGGATCTTTGATGCGTTCCCCGACGCGTTACCTGCTGCGATCGGCGGGATGGTGACGCTCACGGTCCCGGTCGGGGCGACGACACCGGAAGGCGCCGCGTTCAGCCTGGTGGATTCCGTGGCGAGCGCACTCCCCGACGCAGTTCCAGTTCGACTCGACCGGGACCTCGTGTCGATTCCTGACATTGCCGAGCGCACCAATCGGTCGCGAGAGTCCGTCCGCCTTCTCGTCGAAGGAAAGCGCGGGCCGGGACGGTTCCCTTCGCCGGTCGGCACCGTCGGCGATGCAATACGGGTCTGGCCCTGGTCGAGCGTTCTCGACTGGCTCTTGGAATCGGGATTGGTCGAGGAGACCGGCGAGCGCGGTATTTCATCCGTGGCCGCGGCACGAGTCGATGCCTGTCTGGCTGCGAAGAAGCAGCCCTTCGCCGAGCCGACCTCGACGCGACCCCGGAGTTCCTAGGCAGGGCAGCAGGACCGGGCGCCCGCGGGCACCGGGCTCCGACGAGCCGACCTCAGTGGGCGCGATGTGGTCATCGGGGCGATCAGCGCGCTGGCGGCCATCGGGCTCATTGGCGGTGGCGGCCTACGACGTACGGCCGCTCGGCGGCGAGTCGGTCATCTACGCCCTCGGCTTCGTCGCCGTGGCGTTGCTGCACGGCAGTGTCGGCGCCGGGCTCGTCGGGCTCTATGTCGAGTGGCGCCATCCCCGGTGGACCTTCTTCCGTTAGTGGCAACACGTCCTGCTCGCCCTCGCCCTGCTGACGCTGGTTGCGGCCATGGTCTACGTCGACTGGTGGATCCTCAGTCAGTCGATCAGCATCCGTCCCCTCGTCGGCTTCTGGGTGGCGATCGGGCTCGGCGTGCTGGGCGGCGGCACCCTCAACTACCTCATCGCCGCACCGAACTTCCTGGTCGAAGGCGGCACCGAGCGAGTCGCCATCTCGTTCGGCTTCGCCGCCGTCGGCATCCTCACCGGTGTCGCCGCGACCGTGCTGCTCGTCGTGAGCGTGGCCTACGTGCGCAACCGCGGTTGGCCGCAGAAGGTGGCCACCCCACCGACCGTTCACCGCGTGGTCGGCACCTACGTGGCCCTGGGGGACTCGTACTCGGCCGGCGAAGGACTCCAGCCGTTCAGTCCGCGAACCGGCTCGGCCAGCGCCGATCAGGGCGCCAGCTGCCACCGCTCGAACCTCGCCTATTCGCAGTGGCTGCACTTCGACGATCCGCAGCCGGCCGAGCGCGTCGTGGCCTGCTCCGGGGCGGTCACCATCGACGCCACCAAGGGCTACATCGTCACCGAGCACGACGGCTCGACCTTCACGGTCGGCCCCAAGGTCGACGGACTGGATCCCGAGGTGGGCCTGGTCACCGTGACCATGGGCGGCAACGACGTGCTGTTCTCCCGCATCGTGATCCACTGCCTCAGCCACGACCGCTGCATGGACGCCGACTTCACCGCTCCCGGTCT
>JAYUBX010000613.1:0-6131 GCA_043740665.1 Candidatus Neomicrothrix sp. | reverse complement strand
TACGAGAACACGTTCTATATTCTGGAGGATCTCGTGGAGTTCGGTCTGTTCTTCAACGGCTACATCCCTGGCCCGGCCGCCCACGACAGCGAACTCGAGCACGTATCGATCATGCGAGAGATCGACTACGCGATCCATGCCGACCGTCACAACTGGAAATACGCCTGGTTCGGCGAGCATCACGGACTGACCGAGTACAGCCATTTGTCGGCCCCCGAAGTCGTCATGCCCTACGTGGCGCGGGCGACCGAACGCATCCACGTGGGCTCGGCCATCATGAACCTGTCGCCGCGGGTCAACCATCCGGTGCGCAACGCTGAGCGAGTGGCCATGCTCGACCACCTCACCGACAACCGCTACGAGTGGGGCACCGGCCGCGGCGCCGGCAGCCACGAGATCGCCTCGTTCAACATTCTCGACTCGAGCTCGACCAAGGTCGAGTGGGAAGAAGCGATCCACGAGATCCCGCGGATGTGGGAGCAGAAGGACTACCAGTTCGAGGGTGACCACTTCACCGTGCCGACCCCACACAACGTGCTGCCCAAGCCCTACGGCCTCGGCCATCCCCCGATCTGGGTTGCGTGTGGCAACCCGCCCACGTTCAACACCGCCGGCGAGCTCGGCATCGGCGCCATCGCCTTCAACCACGAGCCCATCTTCAACATGAAGGGCCGGGTCGACGCGTACAAGGAAGCGGTCAACGCCTGTACGCAGCCGGTGGGCCAGTACAAGAACGACCAGATCATGATGACCAACGCCGTCATCTGCCTCTCGGACCGCAAGCGCGCTCGCGAGATCGCCATGGGCCGGGGCCGCGGCTACCAGTACACGATGGTCGCCCTCTACCACGACACCATGCCCCGCAAAGACGGCACCCCGGTGTGGCCGGCCCATCCGCTGGCGATCCCGAACGAGGACGTTCTCGATCAGATCATCGCCGCGGGCTACATGCTCTGCGGCGAGCCCGACGAGGTCTGCGAGCAAGCCGAGAAGTACCAGAGCGTCGGCTGCGACCAGTTGGCATTCGGCCTGCCGGCCGACGGTATGCACCACGAGGAAGCACTCGAGATGATCGAGCTGTTCGGCGACCAGGTCATCCCCGAGTTCGACAAGGACCCCATGCACGCCACCACCCGGGCTCGCCAGACGGCCCAGCCCCACTGGCCCATGTTCAACAAGCCGCCGCTCGACCTGGTGGCCCAGGAGCTGCCCGAGCACGCCCTGCTGCGCTCGTAGTACCGAAGTCAGGCCCGGGGCAGATACGCGGCGATCATCACCAGCAGGCCCAGCATCAACACCAGCGCCGTCACCAGCCAGAGCCACCGGCGACCCACCTCGGTGTCGACCGGGTCGATCGTGGCCAGGCTCGTTCGCGCGTCGTGAAGCTGGTCGTTGAGCAGCACCGATTGGCGTTGCAACGCGGTGATGGCGACCTCGGCCGAGTCGAGTTGCTGGCGCACGGTCGTAGTGTCCTCGAGGACCGACTCACGCTTGGTGCGTTCATCCTCGAGCTGACGCTGCAACACCAGGTACTGGTCACGCAGCCCGGCCACTGCTGCGTATTGGGTCTGCAACTCGGCCAGCTGACGACTCACGGCGTGGCTACGACCGGCCGCCGTATGGGCGGCTTCTCGGGCATCGGCGAGCTGGCGTTCGAGCTCGTCGTGCTCGATGCGCAGCTCGGCGACCTGGTGCAACATCGCTTCGCTCTCGGTCAACCCCTCTTCGCGAGCGACCTCACGCACCGACTCCCACCGCAGTTGGATGCCCAACTCGGCCATTCGCTCGGCGTCGACCGAGCCGATCGACCGCAGCAGGTCCTCGGCGTTCTGCACCACCGTCAGGGCGGTGTCGAGATCGAAGGGATGATCCTCGTCGGGGTGAGCCCAGTAGTTGCGGAAAGTGCGCAGCTCGGTGACCGTGCCGCGGTCGGCGTCGGCCAGGGGCGGCGCGAAGGCCGGGCCCCACCACCGGTTCATGACCTCGAGTTGGAAGTGCGGATCCGACAGCGAAACCAGCACGTCGCGACGCTTGCCCAGCTTGGTTGCAGCCATCAGGATCCAGTCCTGATCGCGATAGGCATCGTGCATCCGGGCGTCGACGAACGGAGCCAGGCCCTCGGCAAGGATCTCGAATGCGGTGGCGACCTGCGCCCGGTAGCTCATGGCCATTGCCCCCGATCTTGCCCGACAGCCACCCAAGAGTCACGACGACGTTCGAGACTGCTACAACCAGACGATGGCCCCCACCGAGACCGCTACCTCCAGTCCGCCGGCCGAGGCCCTGCCCCGGTGGGATGTCAGCACCATCTTTCCGTCGCTCGAATCTCGCGAGTTGACCGTGGCCCACGAGCAGATCGTCGCCGATCTGGCCCGCCTGGTTTCGCTGTATGACCACCACGGCGTGCGCGGCGGCGTTGCCAGTACCTCGCCGATCAGCGACGCCGAGGTCGCCACCTTCGACCAGGTGCTGGCCGAGACCAACCGGCTGTCCGAACAGGTCCGCCTGGTGTCGGCCTACCTCTACACGTTCACCAGCACCGACGCGGCCAACGACACCGCCACCGGTCTGCAGTCACGACTGCAAGCCGAGCTGGCCGACCTCACCCGACTGAGCAAGCGGTTCGAAGCGTGGGTCGCGCGGCTCGGGCCAGACGCACTGGCTGCCCGCAGCGAGCCGGCCGCCGAACACGCCTACCCCCTCGTCCGCGCCGCGGCGGCGGCCGAGCACCAGATGACCGAAGTCGAGGAGGGACTGGCCGCCGATCTTCGCCTGACCGGCAGCGCGGCCTGGGCCCGCCTGCACGGCGAGATGACGGCCCGGCTCATGGCTCGGGTCGCCGGGCCCGTCGGCGCTGACGGCCGAGCCGGCCCCACCGAGACACTGCCGATGAGCGTCGTGCGAGGCCTGGCTCATGATCCCGACCCGGCCCGCCGTCGCGCCGCGTTCGACGCCGAGCTGGCCGCCTGGGACACGGTGACGGTTCCGTTGGCGGCCGCCCTCAACGGAGCCAAGGGTGAGACCGTCGTGCTCAATCGGCGGCGAGGGTTCGCGTCGGCCCTCGAGCCGGCCCTTGTCACCAACGGCGTCGACCAGGCCACCCTCGACGCCATGCAGGCCGCGGTGGTCGACGCCCTGCCCGACTTCCATCGCTACCTGCGGGCCAAGGCTCGACTGCTCGGCTACCCCGACGGCGCCGGCCTGCCCTGGTGGGACCTCTTCGCCCCCGTCGGCGATGCCGCCGCCAGCCGGGTGACGTGGCCCGACGCCGTGGGCCGGGTGGCCGACGCCTTCGGCGGTTACTCGTCGTCGTTGGCGGCGCTGGTCGAGCGGGCCCGGTCCGACGGCTGGATCGACGCCGAGCCACGAGCCGGCAAGCAAGGGGGGGCATTCTGCCTGCCGGTTCGCGACGGCGAGTCGCGGGTGATGCTCAACTTCGATGGCTCGGCCGACAGCGTGCAGACCCTCGCCCACGAGCTGGGCCACGCCTACCACAACGCCAATCTGGCCGGCCGCACGCCGATGCAACGCCAGACGCCCATGGCTCTGGCCGAGACCGCCAGCATCTTCTGCGAAACGATCATGGTCGAGGCCGGGCTGGCCGCCACGCCGGCCGACCAACGACTCGCTCTGCTCGATACCGACCTGCAGGGCGCGTGCCAGGTCGTCGTCGACATCCACAGCCGGTTCTTGTTCGAGCGCGAGCTGTGCGAGCGGCGCGAACGCCAAGCGATGTCGGTCGCCGAACTCGACGAGCTCATGCTGGCGGCCCAGCGCACGGCCTATGGCGACGGCCTCGACCGCGACCACCTGCACCCGCGCATGTGGGCTGTGAAGGGCCACTACTTCACCCCCTTCTACAACTGGCCCTACACGTTCGGGCTGCTGCTCGGCATCGGTTTGTACGCCCGCTACCAGGCCGAGCCCGACCAGTTCCGCGCCGGCTACGACGACCTCTTGTCGTCCACCGGCCTGGCCGACGCCGCCAGTTTGGGCGCCCAGTTCAGCATCGACGTGCACTCCGGTGACTTCTGGACCGCCAGCCTCGACGTCATCCGTGCCCGCATCGACGCCTTCGAGGCCCTCGCCTCGTCCGCGCCACCGGCCGCGCCACCCACTCCGGCGTAGATCCAGGTCGGTATCCGACTCAGATCTACGCCGGAGTAAGGGCGGGGTACCGTGACGGCTATGCCGAAGATCACGCCCAACCTGTGGTTCGACAGCGAGGGAAAGGAGGCCGCCGAGTTCTACATCTCGGTGTTTCCGGACTCGGCAGTCACCAACATCAGCTACTACGGCGATGCCGGACCGGGAGAGACAGGCAAGGTGCTCACCGTCGCCTTCGTGCTCGACGGCCAGGACTACACCGCCATCAATGGCGGCCCGATGTTCACCTTCAGCGAAGCCATCTCGCTGGTGATCGACTGCGCCAGCCAGGACGAGGTCGACTACTACTGGACGGCGTTGACCGACGGCGGCGAAGAGGGCCGGTGCGGCTGGTTGAAGGACCGCTACGGCCTGTCGTGGCAGGTCATCCCCGCCGGTATGGGTGAGGTGCTGGGCGACCCCGACCCCGCACGGGGCCAACGGGCCATGCAAGCCATGCTGGCGATGAACAAGCTCGACATCGGCGCGCTGCGCGCCGCCGCCGACCAGGCCTAGCCACCGGTCGAGGTCACCATCGCATGACACTTTCGCCGCTGACCGTTCCGTTCGACATCGTGGTGGTCGACCCCGATCTGCTGTGGCGCGTCGACGCCATGAACGGGTTTCGTCACCTGATGGTGAAGGACATGGTCACCGTGCTCGGCGCGTGCGACGAGCTCACACCTGGCCACCCGGCGGTCGTCGTACTGGGACCTTCGGCGGCAGTCGAGTCCGCCGATCAGCTGCCTACCCTGCGATCAGGTTTCGCCGATGTCCGCGTGCTCGCTGTCGTCGACGACCCGACCGGAGCCCAGCGGATGACCTTCGACCGCACGCTGCCAGCCGATACCCCCGTCGATGCCATCGTCGCCGCCACCATCGAAGAACTGGCGATTGCTCGCGCCGCCGCCGACACATTGGGGGGGGCGTTGACTCGTCCTCGACTGGTGGTGGTCACCGGGGCCAAGGCCGGCGAGGGGGCGACGACGGTCGCCATCAACCTGGCGGCCGCCATGGCCCGAACCGGGGTCCGAGTCGTCGTCGTCGAAGCTGATCCCGTCTTCGGCGACGTGGCCATGATGCTGGGCCTGCCGGTCCATGCCGTCGGGATGGTCACCCACGCGGCCACCGGCATGCGGCTGCTCATGGCCCCGGCCCCCGACCGACCGTTCGACCCCGCCGACGACGACGCGGTGATCGCCGGCCTCGGCGCCTTCACCGCCGGATCGTCCCCCCGAAATGCGGCCGACGTGATCATTGTCGACGCGCCGGCGGCATTCGTGCATCGCACCGGACTCGCTTCTCTGGCCGATCAGGTGGTCGTCGTGTGCTCGGCCCGATTGTCCAGCGTCAAGAACGCGCGCGTGCTGATCGACACGCTGCCGGTTGTTCCCCTGGGCGTGGTGCTCAATCGGGTCGACCACGCCCGGCTGCCCGAGCAGACCGTCGCCAAGATGCTGGGCGCCGACGTTCTGGCCGAACTGCCGCTTACCGACGACCTCGAGCCCAGCCGGTTCGACACGGTGCCGGGGCTCGTGCCCGAACGATCGGCCTTCGCCCGGGCCCTCGATTCGGTCGCGGCCGCGCTCGTGCCGCGCTGATCGATCCGGTAGCGGGTGCGGTCAGCCGATGCGGGGATCGACGCGGGTGACGGGGCCACGCGGGGTGAGCTCGGTGCTGGTCAAGGTGCGATCGGCGTGGCGCATACGCCACGACAACAACTTGCCGGCGTACTCGGCCACAATCGGGGCGTAGGCCGGATCGTCGGCCCGATTCACGAACTGGTCAGGGTCGGCGACCAGGTCGAACAGCACGGGCGCCGCGCCGGCCAGGTGCACGTACTTCCAGCGATGATCGCGAATGACATCGAGCGTGCACTGCTCCATGGTCAGCCCGAGCAGGTCCTCGGCCGCGTGCGACACCGGGCTGCGGAAGTCCCACTGCCAATGCACCTCGCGCCGCCAGTCGGCCGGCCCCGCCGGGTC
>JAYUBX010000612.1:0-3309 GCA_043740665.1 Candidatus Neomicrothrix sp. | reverse complement strand
ACCCCATGGGTTCGTTCGATCAGCTTCTCGTCCTGCAAGAGCACGACACCGCCGCCGAGCAGCTTCGCCATCGAAGGATCGCCTTGCCCGAACGGGCCGAGCTGGTGGCGCATCGCGCCGCGCTGGTGGCCCTCGGCGAGCAGCTGCTCTCGGTGCAGCATCAGCGCGACGAGGTCGGCCGGGCCCAGAAGCGGCTCGAGGACGAGGTGGCGTCGATCGAAGCCAAGGTGACCGACGTCCACGGTCAGCTCTACGGCGGCAAGGTCACCGCCCCCAAGGAACTGCAGGCCCTGGCCGACGACGAAGCGTCGCTGAAGCGCCACCAGGCCAGCGTCGAGGACAAGGTCATCGAGCAGATGGAGTTGGCGGTGCCGCTCGACGACGAGCTCGAACGGTTGGCGGCGGCCCAGGTCGAGCTCGAGCAGCTCGAGATCCGCACCGATCAGGCCATCACCGTGGCCGAGGCCGAGATCGACGCCGAGCTGGTCACCGTGCTGGCCGAGCGCGAGACCCTCGCCGTCGAGATCGCCCCCGAACTGGTCGAGAAGTACGAGCAGTTGTTCCACGACCTCGGCGGCATCGCCGTGGCCCGACTGGTGGGCACCAACTGCGGTGGGTGTCACCTGACGCTGTCGTCGATGGAGCTCGATCGGGTGCGTCATTCGCCCCCTGACGAAATGGTGTTCTGCGGCGAGTGCGGCCGCCTGCTGGTGCACTGAGCGAGCATGCTGCTCTGGTATCTCGGCGTGAGCACGGCGTTCGTGTGGAACGTCTTTCGCAGTCCGGCGCTCGACTACCGCCTGGTGATGCTGGGTTCGGTGCTGCCGCTGCTCGACGTGGTCACCGGCGGACCCTCGATCCTGCACACGTTGGTGTTCGCGGTGGCGTTGATGACGGTGATCATGTTGGCCACCCGGGGCCGGCGTCTGCTGCGGCGCCGGCTGATCAGCCTGCCCATCGGGCTGATGACCGGGTTGGTGCTCGACGGTTCGTGGACCGACAAGACCGTGTTCTGGTGGCCGGCCTTCGGCGGGGCCTTCCCCCACGACGGCCTGCCCGAACTGCAGCGTGGGACGGCCTGGATGATCGTGCTCGAACTGATCGGCGCCGCCGCCCTGGCCTGGTGCTGGATGGCGTTCGGGTGGTCCGACCGGCAACGGCGGGACCTGTTCATCCGCACCGGGCACCTGAGCCGGGACCTGGTCTGATGCTCATCATCGTCCGTCACGGACGCACCGAGGCCAACGCCAACGGACGGCTCTTGGGTCGTCTCGATCTGCCGCTCGATCCGTTGGGTCGGCGCCAGGCCGTGGCGTTGGCCCAGGCCGTCGGCCCGGTCGACCGGGTGGTGTCGAGCCCACTGCTGCGCACCCGGCAGACGGCCGACGCCTTCGCCGTCGAGTTCGGCACCGAGGTCGAGCTCGATGCTCGTTTTCTCGAGCTCGACTACGGCGAGTTCGAGGGACGTCCGCTGGCCGAGGTGCCGGCCGAGATCTGGCGCACCTGGCGTCGCGATCCGACGTTCGCCCCACCCAGCGGCGAGTCCCTGGCCGCGCTGCGTCTTCGGGTCGACGAGGCGCTCGATGCGTGGCGCGACGCGGCGCGCACCGAGACGATCGTCGTCGTCACCCACGTGTCGCCCATCAAGGCGGCGGTGGCCTGGGCGCTGGGCGTGGGCGACGAGGTCATGTGGCGGATGTTCGTCAGCCCGGCGTCGATCACCCGGATCGGCATCGCCGAGACCGGTCCGTCGTTGCGGACCTTCAACGAGGTCGCCCATCTCGACACGGTGCTCGAGTAGCCAGCTCGGGTAGCTGGTTCGAGTCGTGTCGGGTAGCCGACTGGCGCCCACCGCATCAACGCCGAGCGTCGCCCGATGCTCGTGATGCGGGTTGCCGCCGCGGTGCCCCGTCTGGTCCACACGATGCGAGGAGTTGATCGTGAAAACCGGTGAACCGGGGCAACCGCAGCAGGCCGGGATGAGTTGGACGCCAGTCGGACCCGTTCCCTCCACCCGTTGCCTGGTACTACGTCGTCGCCGGCGCTCAGCCTGAGCCGAATGAGTCGACCGGCCCACACCAAGGGGCCACTTGACCCATAGGCCGGGATCCGGTGCGATCGATCAGACGAAACCGGCGCGGACCTCGGCGATGGCGCCGGGCTCGATCAGGTACGGCAGGTAGAACCCCACCCGCTCGGCCACGTCACCGAATCGCCGCGTGATCTCGGGGGCGATGGCCGCCGGCGCGCCCCACACGGCCAGCGTGGCGAGGATCTCGTCGTCGACCAGGCCCGCCATCTCGTCCCATCGGCCCTGCTTCGACAGGGTGTTCAGCTCGGGTTGCAGATCGCCCCAGCCGTGGGCGTCGAGCACCGGGCGGTAGGCCGGCGTCGAGCCATAGAACGCCAACAGGCCCCGGGTGCCGGCGACGGCGGTGACCATCTCCTCGTCGGTGCGGCCGGTGCACACGATCGTGGTGGCGACGATCGTAAAGTCGTCGCGGGTGCGGCCGGCCGAGTCGAGGCCCCGGTCGACCTGGGGCAGGGTCTGGTCGCGCAGGAACCGTTCGGACATGAACGGGTGCAGCAGCAGGCCGTCGGCGTGGGCGGCGACGGCGCGGGTGAGCCGGGGTCCGAGGGCGCCGACCAGGATCGGTGGCGGACCGAACGGGTTGGGTCCCGGGTTGAACGTGGGCTGCATCAGGGTGAACGTGTAGAAGTCGCCGCGGAAGTCGAGCCGTTCGCCGTCCTGCCACGCCGCGAAGATGGCCTTGGTGGCGGCCACGAACTCGGTCATCCGCTCGACCGGATGTTCCCATTGCGCGCTGAAGCGACGTTCGATGTTGGCCTTGACCTGGGTACCGAGGCCGAGCATGAACCGGCCGCCCGACAGCTTCTGCAGATCCCACGCGGTATAGGCCACGTGCATGGGGCTGCGGGGAAACGCGATGGCCACGTTCGAGTACACGGTCAGGTCGGTCTAAGGTATTTCCTGGTATTCCAATACATCTTTTGATATAATAGGTTCTTAAATCTACAGGTGCATCGCCATCTGGAAGGTAGTTTGGAACGTTGAAAACTACGGCATCGCCTTGTTTAACTTCTGAAAAACCAGGCAATCTTTTTATCGGTAAATCTAACAAAGTTGAATACGAAGGTAAATCTGTTACCCAAATCTTCTGGTGCGTTAAAGGCACTTGCAAAGGTGTTTTTGGCGTACGAACTCCGTAGTGCATTTTACTAACAAATAGGAAATCACCAACCATTAAAGAGCCTTCCATTGAAGGTGTTGGAATGGTATAAGCTTCA
>JAYUBX010000611.1:0-4286 GCA_043740665.1 Candidatus Neomicrothrix sp. | reverse complement strand
CCACCAACGGACCGGAACCGGCGCGATCGGCCAGCTGGTCGACCAGGTTGCGCACGTCGCCCGTGGGCTGGATGGACCGAGCGATGGACCACAACGTGTCGCCGGGGCGCACCAGGTAGGTGGCACTGGTCGCGACCGGGCCCGCCACGGGCGACGGGGCCACCGATGCACCGGCGTCGATGGTGAGCAGCCGGAAGCCGCTGAGCGCCAGATAGGCGGCGACCAAGAGCATGACGACGGCCAGGGCGGCGCCCAGCCGACGGCGGCGGTAGACGGCCGGGTGCAGGCGGTGGGCCGGCCGGTGGTCGGCCGCGTACTGCCGGGTCGCCCGGCGACCCCCGGGGATGACCGCGAGCGGCGGACGAGCGGGCACCGCCATGACGCGGGGAGCGGGGCGGGTGTAGCGGGAGGGAACGACGACGACAGCGACCATGGGAATCAGTCTCCTCAGGGGGTGTGACAAGAACTCGAGCCCGATCGGAGAACCACCCCCCGATGCTCGACTCGTGCTAGAACGGTCGTTCGGCGAACGATCGTTCCGGCAGGTCTGCAGCAAACCACGAACGCTCGTTCGTCGTCAAGAGGCTTCTCGAACAACTGTTTGCCAACCGTTGAGACCTGCGGTAGGGTTCGAACGCTCGTTCGTCCTGTCTCATCTGAGACGGTCCCCGAACCCCCTTCCTTCGCCCACCGCCCTTCCTCCGTCCGTACAGGATCCCCCGATCCATCCGAGATCAAGGAGTCATCCATGCCCGTCAGTTCGCCACTCACCGTCCGCCAGCAGCAGATCCTCGACTTCATCGAGCACCAGACCAACGACCGGGGCTATCCCCCGTCGGTCCGCGAGATCGGCGAAGCGGTCGGGCTCGCCTCCCCCTCGACCGTCCACTCCCACCTCAACAACCTCGAGCGCCTCGGCTACCTGCGGCGCGACCCCACCAAGCCCCGGGCCATCGAGGTGCGCTATGACCCCACCTCGGGCGCGTCCGGCCTCGACCGCCGGCCGGTCGTGCATGTGCCTCTCGTTGGCGACGTCGCCGCCGGCACCGACGTCCTGGCCCAGGAGAACGTCGAGGAGGTTCTGCCGCTGCCGTCCGACTTCACCGGCGACGGCGACCTGTTCATGCTTCGCGTGCGGGGCGAGTCGATGATCAACCTCGGCATCCTCAACGGCGACTACATCGTCGCCCGGTCACAGACCACCGCCGAGACCGGCGACATCGTCGTGGCCGGCATCCCCGGCGACGAGGCCACAGTCAAGACCTACTCACGCGATGGCGACTACGTCGTGCTGTTGCCGGCCAACGACCGGCTACAGCCGATGGTGTTCAACGCCGACGACGTGGCGGTCTTCGGCAAGGTCGTCACCGTGATGCGCAAGATCTGACGGCGTCCGGCGCAACGGACCGGTCGGGCCGGTCCTCGCCGTCGGGATGATCCACGAGGGCCCCCTGCCGGTTGGCGGCGGGCCCTCGCTTGGTTCACCGCCTCAGCCGTTCACCGGCTCACCGGCTCGGCGCACCCGCCCGGGTCACAACTTTTCGAGCGCCTCGGCGTAGCGGCTCTTGTGGCGAGCAGTACCCAGATCGGGACTCTCGAACGCATCCACGATCACGCCTTCGGTGTTGATCAGGAAGGTGCCTCGGTTGGCACACCCCAGGGCCTCGTTGAACACGCCGTAGGCCCGGGCCACCTCGCCGTGGGGCCAAAAGTCCGAGAGCACCGGAAACTGATAGCCCTGCTGCTTGGCCCACTGCTGCTGGGCGAACCGCGAGTCGCACGAGCAGGCCAGCACGGCCACGCCGGCAGCCGTGAACTCGCCGTAGTCGTCGCGCAGCGCACACAGTTCGCCCTCGCACACCCCGGTGAAGGTGAAGGGGTAGAACACCAGTGCCACGGCCTGCTTGCCGTGGAAATCGGCCAGGCTCACGGCATCGCCGTCCTGGTTCTTGAGCGTGAAATCTGGGGCGGTCTGTCCGACGGCGATGGCCATGAGTCTCCTGATGGAAGCGAGGCTGGATGGCCCCGGGTGGGTGCTGACAGAGCGAGTCTAAGGAAGCAGGCCAGGGTCGACGCCCCGGCGAACCAGATCGTCGAGAGCGCCAAAGGCGGCGTCGAGATCGGCTCGGGTCACGAACTCGCCGGCGGTGTGGGCGATGGTCGGGTCACCTGGACCGAAGTTGGCCGCCGGTATGCCCATCTCGGCGAACCGGGCCACGTCGGTCCAGCCCAACTTGGCCTCGACCGCAAGGTCATGGCGCGCCACCAACGTGGCCAGCAGTGGGTGATCGAGCGACGGGGCGGCGCCGGCGGCGACATCGACGACCTCGAAGGTGTCGTCGCCGTCGAGCCAGGGGCCCACGACTTGGCGGACGTGGGCCTCGGCCTGGGCGGGCGTGCGATCCGGGGCGAAGCGGTGGTTGATCAGCACCTCGACCCGATCGGGTACCACGTTGCCGGCGACTCCGCCCTCGACCCGAACTGCCTGCAAGGCCTCGTGGTAGCGGCAACCCTGCAGTTCGGGCTCGCGCTCGGGGTACTCGGCCAGGGCGGTGAGCAGCGGACCCAGGCGATGGACCGCATTGCGGCCCATCCAGGGTCGGGCGGTGTGGGCCCGGGCTCCCTGCAGCACGACTCGCACCCGCATGGTGCCCTGGCAGCCAGCCTCGATGATGGCCGAGGTCGGCTCGCCGAGCAGGGCCGCATCACCGGCCAGCAGGTCCGGGCGCAGTCGGTGCAACTCGAGCAAGCCGCTGTCGGCGGCCGCAACCTCTTCTCGGGCGTAGAACACGAACGTCAGGTCGACGGCGGGATCAGCGACGGTACGGGCCAGTTGCAGCATCACCGCCAGCCCGCCCTTCATGTCGGCCGCCCCGAGGCCCGACAGCCGATCGCCGTCGATCTGTGCCCCTTCGTTGCCGTTGGCCGGCACGGTGTCGGTATGACCGGCGAGCACCAGACGAAGCGGCCGATCGAGGCGGGTACGAGCCACCAGATTGTCACCCACCCGGGTGAGCTCGAGCCACGGACAGCCGACCAGTTCGGCCTCGATGAACTCGACCAGCCGGGTCTCGTTGCCGCTGACCGACGCGATGTCGACCAGCGTGGACGTGAGAGCGAGCAGGTCGGTCATGATCCTGCTACTGCGAGACGCCGTGGTCGCGAAGGATCGAGTTGAGCTGGGCCTTGTCGTGACGCTCGCCCTCGGTGAGCCGCTTGATGACCAGCACACAGGGCAGGCCGAACTCACCGCCTGAGAAGGTACGGGGCCGGGTCGCCGGCACCGCCACCGACCACGGCGGCACGTGGCCCCGGCTCAGTTCGTCGCCCGTCTCGGCATCGATGACCGGGATGGTGCTCGACAGGATGCAGCCAGCCCCCATCACCGTGCCGGCACCGACCCGGGCCCCGTCGACGACGATGCAACGACTGAAGATCATGCAGTCGTCCTCGATGATGACCGGAGCGGCCTGCGGAGGCTCGAGCACTCCGCCGATGCCGACGCCACCGCCCAGGTGGACGTTGGCACCGATCTGGGCACACGAACCAACCGTCGCCCACGTGTCAACCATCGAGTTGGCCCCAACCCGAGCCCCGATGTTGACGTAGCTCGGCATCATCACCACGCCGCGGTCGAGGAACGACCCGAACCGGGCCGACGCACCGGGCACGACCCGGACACCGGCGGCCAGGTAATCGTGCTTGAGCGGGATCTTGTCGGCGTACTCGAATGGGCCGATCTCCTGGGTGGCCATCTCGCTCTGGCGGAAATAGAGCAGGATCGCCAGTTTGAGCCACTCGTGCACCACCACCTGGCCGGCCGCGTCGATCTCGGCGACCCGAGCCTCGCCCCGGTCGAGCAGGGTGACGGCTTCGAGCACCGCTCGGTTGGCATCGACATCGTCGACGGCGAGATCGGAGCGGTGCTCCCAGAGCGATTCGATGGTGGACTGCAGGTCGGCCATGGGGCGAAAGGCTACCGGTCGTCCGTGGCGTCGCCGCGCCGGATCCAGGCCAACACCAGCAGGCCGAGGCCACCCACCATCGGCACGACCACGACCAACGCAAACCCGAATGGAGACGCCAACCAGGTTCGGCTCCATTCGCGACCGAGGGCGATGGTGCCCTCGGTAACGATCCGTTGCTGCGACTGGTCGACCTCGCCGGCTGGGGTCGGCACGATCGACACCGCGAACGTGCCGGCCCGGTGGGCCACGATCACGGCCACCGCTCGTCCTTCGTGGCCGCCGAGGTCATAGGCCGAGGGGGCACCGGCCACACCCGGG
>JAYUBX010000610.1:0-2809 GCA_043740665.1 Candidatus Neomicrothrix sp. | reverse complement strand
GGCGTTCGTCTCGGATTGCGAGCGGGCGTTCTTCGTGATCCAGAAGGCCTGGATCGACCGCGATCCTCGCCTCTCGCGTCAAGTGATGCATGACGGCATCTGGCAGCAACACAAGTTCCAGATCGATCAGTTCCTGGCCGGCCAGCGTCAGAACGTGCTCGACAACCTGGCGGTGCAGAACGCGGTGTTGGTCGCCGTCGACAGCGATGCGGCGTTCGACAGTGCCACCATCCGGTTCTTCGCCAGTTGCGCCGACTACGAGATCGACCTGTCGTCGGACAAGCACAAGGTCGTCCGCGGCACGAAGGACATCAACGAATGGGCCGAGGACTGGCTGTTCCAGCGGTCGTCCACGGCCGTGACCAAGCCGGGTGCGGGCACGCTCAACCAGAAGTGCCCGAACTGCGGCGCCCCGCTCGACCTCGACCTGGCCGGTGTCTGCAAGTACTGCAAGGCGCCGGTCATGAGTGGACAGTTCGACTGGGTGTTGGTGCGGATCGAGCAGCTGTCCAGCTGGGAGTACGCGCAGGCCACCCTGCCGACCTGAGCGTTCGCCGCTGCCGTTAGCCTGGCCGCGTGTCGTTTGTCCTCACCGCCCTCGTCGTCGCCCTCGGGTTCTTTGTTCTCGCCGCCCTCGTCGCCGGGCTGCTGCTGCGGTGGGCGTCCCGTCGAGGACTGCTCCGTCGGGCTCGGCTGCGGGCCCAGGTCGAGGGGCTGTCGGTCGGCTCTCGTCGGCAGCTCGCCCAGTGCGAGATCGATCTCGACACGGCGCAGCGCGATGCCGACCAGGCCGTGGCCGCCATCGCCGCGACCGGCGCGTCGGCCGACCAGCTCGATCTGCTGGTCGCCCAGCTCGACCAGATCGTTGAGCGGCTCCGTTGCCAGCTGCAGTCGCTGTCGCACGTCGGCGATCGCAACCTCGACCAGATGCTCCCGCCGCTGGTCGTGTCGGTCGGCCAGGTGCGCGAGGTCAGCGATCGACTGGCCGTCGCGGCGGGGGCGACCATGGGTGGCGCGGCCGACGCCGAACTCCACGCCTTGACCGAGGGGGCGTCCGACGCCCTGGTCGTGCTCGACGAGCGGCTGGTCACGTTGCGCGAGCTGGACTGATTCGCCAATCACCTTCCAGCAGCCACTAGCCTGCGTCAGCGGAATATTCCGCCCCATCAGGAGGACACATGTTCAAGTACGCCACCCGTCTCGCCGCAGTCGCGGCCATCGTGCCGATCTCGCTGGCCCTGAGCGCCATGCCCAGCCACGCCGACACCGACCAAGGCGTGACCCTGACGGGCACCGCGACCTGCAACGTCGCGACCGGCCACGCCACGTGGACCCTGCACTGGACGATCGACAACCAGGCCAGCCACGAGGTGCCCAACCCGCCGTCGCGGTCGGGCGGTGCCTCGCCGCAGTCGACGGATTTCGACGACATCACGGTCTCGTCGGCCGACGAGACCGGCCTCGTGACGGCCCACATCCTGAACGCCGTCACGCCCAACCCGGTGCCGGCCCGCGGCGTCGCCACGGCCACCGATGGTCCGGTCCCCAACGCCGTTGGTGACGTCACCCTCCATATCAGCTGGACCAACACCAACACCCAGACCGCCGGCGCCAACACCGCCACGGTCCACCTTGACGGCTCCTGCGTCCTGCCCGACGTGCCGACCACGGTTGCGCCCACCACCACGGCCCCGCCCGCGGTGAAGACGGCTGTCGCCGCCGCTCCGGCCTTCACCGGCTGATCGACCGGCCCACGATCTGATGCCCTGATGCCGGTTTTCGGGCCGGCGGCCGGGCGAGGACGACCCACCGGCTCATTCGGGGGTCCGCAGTGTGGCGCGGGGCTTTCGATTCCGTTCTTTTTCCGGTGGAGCTGGTCCGCCCTCGAGGAGGAACCATGTTCAAATACACCTCACGGCTCGCAGCGGTGGCTGGGGTCGTTCCCATCGCCTTGCGCTCAGTGTGCTGCCGAGCCAGGCTCAGACCGCAACCGGCACCGTCGCCGTGACCGGCACGGCCACTTGCAACGCCGGCACCGGGCACCCGACGTGGACCTTGCACTGGACCATCACCAACACCCTCGCAGTCGGGATCCCCGTCCGCGTCCCCGCCATCACGCCGACGGCTCAGATCGTGACCGTTGATACCGCCGTCGAGAGTGGGCTGATCGATGCCGACATCACCGATGGCGTGAGCCCCAACCCGATTCCGGCCAACAGCTCGGCCACCGCCACGGACGGTTCGGTCGGCAATGCGGTCGGCGACATCGTGCTGACGGTCGACTACCACGCCTTCGATACCAAGGACACGGCAGTGGGCACCATCCACCTCGACCGCCCCGCCGGCGGTCAAGACCGTCGTCGTGGCCAAGCCCGCCTTCACCGGCTAGCTCTTTCGGTCCTTCGCACTCCGGCGTAGATCCAGATCGGTTTCCGACCTGGATCTACGCATCCTCGGGGAGCGGTGGATGGTGAGGTGCGCGCCGTACCGCAACCCGGGCCTGCTGGACAAGATCACGTCGAACATCGACGTGATCTCGGGCGGTCGGCTCGACTTGGGCATCGGGGCGGGGTGGTACGAGCACGAGTACCGGGCCTACGGCTACGGGTTCGCGCAGCTGGCTGACCGCATCTGCATGTTGCGCGAGATGGTCGAGATCGTGAAGTCGATGTGGTCCGAACCGGATACGACCTACGCGGGCCGGTTCTTCTCGATGGACGGCGCCAAGTGCGACCCGAAGCCGGTGCAGACGCCGCATCCCCCAATTCTGATCGGCGGCGAACAGCTCACGCTGCGGGTCGTCGCCCGG
>JAYUBX010000609.1:0-4346 GCA_043740665.1 Candidatus Neomicrothrix sp. | reverse complement strand
CCCATCCGGGGAGCGGTCGGGCGCCACAAGGGCGACATATTCCGTTGTGAAGCGGCCATCTTGCCATTGATTCGGTGGCTGGAACAGAGAACTTCGCGTGAATCGTTTAGCCTCGGGACCGTGCCTCGTCACCCCTACCCACCGGCCCGCTTGGCTGACACCTATCAGGAACGGGTGTTCTGGCAGACCCAGGCCGACCCGCCGACCATCGAACCCCATGCGGTGCCGGCTCGAGCCGACGTGGTCATCGTCGGTGCCGGCTACTGCGGACTGGCCGCCGCTCGCGAGCTGGCTCGGCGTGGCCGGTCGGTCGTGGTCGTCGAGCGGGACCCGATCGGATTCGGGGCGAGCACGCGCAACGGCGGCATGGTGCTGCCCGAGCTCAAGGCCGGACCCGCCGCGCTCGAGCACAAGTACGGCGAGGTCGGTCGGCGGCTCTACGACGACGTGAACCAGGCCTTCGACCACGTCGAAACCCTGCTTGCCGACGAGGCCATCGACTGCAACTACCGGCGCGACGGTCAGCTCTACCTGGCCCACAACCGGGCCCATGTCGCCGGCCTACAGGCCATGGCGGCCGAGCACGGTGGCCCGTTGGGCGAGCCCGTCTACTGGGTGCCGCCCGACGAGTTGGCCGACGAGATCGGCTCGACCGCGTTCTACGGCGGTGTCGTGCTCGAACGGTCGGGCGGCCTGCACCCCGCCAAGTACCACGCCGGCTTGGCCCGGCTGGCGCTCGACGCCGGGGCCGACGTCCACGACCACACGACCGCCCTGTCGCTCGAACGGCGAAGCGGCACCCGCACCGGCTTCCGGATCGCCACCAGTCGCGGTGCCGTCGAAGCCGAGCACGTCATCGTGGCCACGAACGCCTACGCCGACGGCCTGGTGCCGTGGCTGCGCCGTCGGGTGGTGCCGGTCGGCAGCTACATCATCGCCACCGAGGTCCTCGACCCCGAGTTGGCCCGTCAGGTCAGCCCGCGCAATCGGATGCTGGTCGACACCAAGAACTTTCTCTTCTACTGGCGGCTCGCACCGGACGGTCGACTGCTGTTCGGGGGCCGTCGCTCGCTGGCCCCCGTCACCATCCCCGAGGCTCGCGACTTCCTGTACCGATCGATGGTGCGAATCCACCCGCAGCTGGCCGACATCGCCGTCGAGTTCGCATGGGGCGGCAACGTCGCCGTCACGCTCGATCGCATGCCGCACTTCGGGCGGGTGCCCACCGGTGAGGCCGAGGGGGCGATCTTCGCTACCGGGTGCAATGGGTCCGGGGTCGCCCTCAACAGCTGGCTCGGTGTCCGGGCCGCCGATGTGGTCGAGGGCGGAGACGCGCCCCCCTATGCCGAGATCCCCTTCGCCGCGGTGCCCCTGCACGCGGCCCGGTCGGCCTACCTGCCCCTCGTCGGCCAATGGTTCGGCTGGCAAGATCGCCGCCCCTGACCCACCACCCCACATCCTGAAATCGGAAACCGGGCATCTTTGCAGGCCGTTTTCCGTCCGTTTTCGTGCCCGGTTTCCGCTGGTTCACCTGTCGGTGAGCGGGCTGTACTGGTCTGGGCGGCGGGTGGTGAGAAACGGGAACAGCTCGAGCCAGTCGCGACGGGCATCCAGGTCCAGGTCGGCGACCAGTACTGCGGCACGATCACGGGGCGCCTGCGCCAGCACTCGGCCATAGGGATCGGTGATGAACGACGACCCGTAGAAAGTGATCGGCGTGCCGGTGCCGAGGTCCTCGGAACCGATGCGATTGACGGCCACCATGAAGGTGCCGTTGGCGATGGCCTGGCCGACGATCACCGCATGCCACAGCGGCTCGGTGTCGAACTCGGGGTGATCGGGCTCGGACCCGATGGCGGTCGGGTACACCAACACCTCGGCTCCCGCGACCGAATAGGCCCGGCTCAGCTCGGGAAACCACTGGTCCCAACAGGTCGGAAAGCCCAGTTGAGCCGACCCCAGCCCGGACCCGATGGTGACCACGGGAAAGCCGCCGCTACCGGGGATGAAGTATCGGTCCTCGTAGTAGCCGGCAGTCACGGGAATGTGCACCTTGCGGGTCGCGGCCACGAGGGTGCCGTCAGGGGCCACACAGATCGCCGTGTTGTAACCCCGGCCGTCGGCTGGTGGTCCGCCCTCGGCGTCGGGCACGGTCTCGAAGAACGACGCATGCACGAACACCCCGTGTTGTGCCGCCAGCTCGGTGGCCAGTCCACGGGTCGGCCCGCCGTCGAGAGGTTCGGTCTGGGCCCACCCTGGCGCCGGGCCGCGATCCGATACGGCGAAGTAGGGGCTCAACGTGAGCTCCTGCAGGCAAACGAGCTTGGCCCCCTCGGCCGCGGCCAGGGCGACGCCCGCGGCCAGGTTGACCCGGTGGATGTCGGCGTCGGCAAGCCACGCCACCTGCACCGCGGCGATGCGAAACGGCACACGCTCGGCCGGCCGGGTCCGGGCCGGCGAGACCAGCAGCTCCGCCGTGCTGGTGACCAGCTCAAACACTCGGGAAACCGGGCGCCAAAACGGACGGGAAGCGGGCTGCAAAGATGCCCGGTTTCAGAAAGGGGCGACGGGTCACGAGGCGAGGGCCTCGCAGAAGGCGGTGAATTGTTCGATGTAGACGTCGATGTCGGCGTCGCTGTGCTGCACCGACAGGGTCCACTGCTCCTCGTCGCCGGGAGTCATGAACACGTCGCGGTTGATGGCCCACGGGAAGGCGGCACCGAACAGCTCCGGCTTGGTGGCGAGGAAGTCGCGGTAGTTGCGCGACCGCTCCGTGCGGAACGACACGCAACCCTTGGCCCCCAGGTCGACGGTGTGGGCGGGGATGCCGTTGGCGTCGATCGCCGCCTGGCACCCGGCAGCCAGTCGAGCGCCAAGTTGGGCCAACCGGACGTAGGCCTCGGGCGTCATGATCTCGGTCAGCGACGCCAAGCCGGCGGCCGACACGAGCGGGTTGCCGTTGAACGTGCCCATCTGGGCGGCGCCGTGGGCGATGACATCCATGATGGCGTCGTCGCCACCGAAGGCCGCTCCTGGCGTACCGCCGAACAGCGCCTTGGCGAAGCACGCCAAGTGAGGTCGCACGCCGTAGCGCTCACCGGCGCCACCCTCGGCGACGGTTCCGCCCGACTTGACCTCGTCGAAGATCAGCACGACACCGTGGCGCTCGCACAGATCCTTCAGGGCCTGCAGATAGCCGGGCTCGGGCTCGACGATGCCGATGTTCATCATCACCGGCTCGAGGATCAAACAGGCGATCTCGTCGCCACGTTCGGCCAGCAGCGCCTCGAAGGCGGCGGCGTCGTTGAACGGGACGACCAGCGTGTACTTGGCTGTGTCGGCCGGGATGCCGGCCGACATCGGTGTGGTCGAGTTCATGTCGCGGCTGCCGACCGCTTCGGCGTTGGGCAACACCGAGAACATCACCGCGTCGTGATGGCCGTGGTACGACCCTTCGATCTTCACCAGCACGTCGCGGCCCGTCGCCGCCCGGGCTACCCGGATGGCGTCCATGGTGGCCTCGGTGCCCGAGTTGGCGAAGCGCACCTTGTCGAGCTCGAAGCGCCGGCAGATCTCCTCGGCCAGCGCGACCGTGGTCGGGGTCGGCGCCGCGAAGTGGGTGCCGGTCGTGACCGCCGTGGTCACCGCCTCGACGATCTTGGGATGGGCGTGCCCGGCGATGCCCACGCCGAACCCACCGTGGAAGTCGAGGTACTCGTTGCCGTCGACGTCCCAGACATGGCTGCCGGCGCCTCGCTCGACGTAGATCGGGTAGGGGTCACCGGCCTGGAACGACGACGGCACGCCCAACGGCAGATGCTCAACGGCGCGCTCGTACAGCGCCTTGCTGGCGGTGGTGCGCTCGAGCAGGTTGGCCATCTCGACGTAGGCCAGCTCGGCCGCTCGCGCGCTGAGCCGGTCGCTGTGGGTGACGAGGCCGGTGGAATCGGACGTGGTTGCCATCAGAGGTTCTCCATCAGTGCTTGATCATCACGTGCTTGAGTTCGGTGTAGTGCTCGATCGCGTACACCGACATGTCCTTGCCGTAGCCGCTCTGCTTGAAGCCGCCGTGGGGCATCTCCGAGACGATCGGAATGTGGTCGTTGACCCAGACGCAGCCGAACTGCAGGTCGCGCGTCATCCGCATGGCCCGGCCGACGTCGCTGGTCCAGACGCTGGCCGACAGGCCGTAGTCGACGCCGTTGGCCCACTCGGTGGCCTGGGCCTCGTCGCTGAAGCGCTGCACGCTCACGACCGGGCCGAACACCTCGCGCTGGACGATCTCGCTGTCTTGCGCGGGGTTGGCCAACACTGTCGGCGCGTAGAAGAAGCCGGGCCGGTCGAGC
>JAYUBX010000608.1:0-2914 GCA_043740665.1 Candidatus Neomicrothrix sp. | reverse complement strand
ATGCAGATCGGTCCAACTTCGGGGGCAAGCCCCACGAGTTCGTCCACAAGTGCGAGGTGCTCAAGGGCCATTGCGCCGCCGTCGGCCGCGACTACGACGAGATCATGAAGGCGTGTTCGCCACCGAGGTCATGCCCGAGTTCCGCTGACCACCGTGCTCTCCGGCGTAGATCCAGGTCGGAAACCGACCTGGATCTACGCAACCTCGAGAATGGGTCGAGCGTGGGGCCGGCGGGACGACCCGCGGGCAGGCGGCTATTCGTAGTAGCGGAAGATGATCTCGGCCACGCACGACGGCTTGGGGGCGCCCTCGACCTCGAAGGTGAAGCGCATCGTCACCTGGGCGCCGCCCTCGATGTCGTCGACGCCGAGCAGTTCGGCGCCGAGGCGCAGCATCGAGCCCACCGGCACGGGTGAGGGGAAGCGGATCTTGCCGGCGCCGTAGTTCACGCCCATGGCCACGCCCTGGACGGCCATGATGTCGGGCATGAGCGTGGGTCCCATCGACAGGGTCAGGTAGCCGTGAGCGATCGGGCCACCGAACGGGCCGCTCTTGGCCCGCTCGGGATCGACGTGGATCCACTGATGGTCGCCGGTCGCGTCAGCGAACAGGTTGACCTGCTCCTGGGTGATCTCGACGTACTTGCTGTAGCCGAGGTGCTCCCCGACCTTTTCTTTGAGTCCGGAGATGCCCTGCACGATGGTTGTCATGGCCTGATCATGCCCCGACGGCGGGGGCGCGGTCGAGTGGACCGGCAACCGGCGTCAGCGAAACCAGATCTTCTGGTATTCGCGGCTGAGCGGATGCACCAGCAGGGCAAACATGGCCACCGGGAACAGCGCCTCGATCAGCACCGTGATGCTGAATATGGCTCCGATGCCGTGAGCCAGGATGAACAGCACCAGCGGCAACAGGCCGAGCGTCGCCATGACGACCCCGAGCAGGTAGCCCCAGCGCTTCTCGTTGGCGATGCCGAAGCCGGCGCCGACCTGGCCGGCGACCAGCACCAGACTGATCGGGTTGAACCCGCCGAAGAGCAGGCCGAAGGCGGCATTGATGTAGAGCAGGAATGTGGCCATGTACAGCGTCTGCGGCTGCGATGGATTGGTCCACCGACGGGTCTCCATGGGTGACAGTGTGGCAGCTACGAGGCGAAACGAGCACGCAGCCCGGCCGGAGGTGGTGGGGGTGGTGCTGGCGGCCGGACAAGGCCGTCGGCTGCGACCGCTGACCGCGCTGGCGCCGAAGCCGTTGTGTCCGGTCGGCAATCAGGCGTTGATCGATCGAAGTCTCGACCAGGTCGGGCGGGTTACGCCGCTGCTCGCGGTCAACCTGCATCACGGTCAGGCCGAGATCGAGGCGCACCTCGACCGCAGGGATGCCGCTCGAACGACGAGCGACCCGGCGACCCACCAGGTGATCCACCGGTCGATCGAACAACCCGAGCCGTTGGGTACGGCCGGTGCCTTGGCCCAGTTGCGATCGTGGATCGATGGCCGCGGCGCGCTGGTGGCGAACGCTGATGGCTGGAGCGATGCCGATCTGGCGGTGTTGGTCGACGGGTGGGACGGCGAACGGGTTCGCGTGCTGATGACCGCACCGTCCTCGGGCTGGCCCAACGACGGACGACCAGCGTTCGGTCCCGACGTGGGCCTGGTCGCGTCGCTGGTGCCATGGGCGGAGCTCAGCCGATTGACCACCGAACCGTCGGGCCTCTACGAGGCAATATGGCGTCGAGCCCACGCCGAAGGCCGACTCGACGCCGTCGTGCACACCGGACGTTTCGTCGACTGTGGCCGGCCGGCGGACTATCTGCGGGCCAATCGCCTCGCTCTGGACGAGTGGTCGCGCCCGAGCGCGCCGGCCGTACTGAACTCGTCGAACGGCATCGACTCGATGGTCGCCGACGGCGCCCTTATCGAGGGTCGGGTCGAGCGCTCGGTGATCGGCGCGGGGGCCGTGGTGGCCGGAACGGTCATCGATTCGGTGGTCTGGCCCGGCTCGCGGGTCGAGCTCAATGAGCGGCTCGTGCGGACGGTGCGGGCCGGTCGGCTCACCGTCGAGGTGCGCTGAGCCGAACGACCGTCGAGGTGCCGGACGGCCCGTTCGAGTCTGACGAGGCGGCGTGCCCGGCCCGAAGTTGACCGCACGCGGCGTCGATGTCGGTGCCGCGGTTCTGGCGCACGGTGGCGTTCACACCGAGGGAGCTCAGTTGATCGCGGAACGCAGTGATCCGAGCCGGCGGGGTGCCCTGGGTCAGATACCCGGGGGTCGGATTGAGAGGGATGAGGTTGACGTGGGCCCGCAGCGGCACGGCGTAGGCGGCCAGCTCGGCGGCGTCGCGGCTGCGGTCGTTGACCCCGTCGATCATGGCCCACTCGAACGACAGGCGACGCCCCTTGGCCTCGAGGTAGTGCTGGCATGCGTCGGCCAGCACGGCGAGCGGATACCGCCGGTTGATGGGCACCATTTCGTCGCGAAGCTCGTCGTTGGCGGCGTGCAGTGACACGGCCAGGTTCACGGGTAGGGCTTCGTCGGCCAGGCGCCGGATACCAGGCACGACTCCGACGGTGGAGACGGTGAGATGGCGGGCTGAGATGCCCATGTCGTCGTGCAGCCGCTCGACGGCGCCCCACATCCGGTCGTAGTTGGCCAAGGGTTCGCCCATGCCCATGAACACGATGTTGGACACGCGCCGGGGATCGTTGCGTTGCCGAGCCCGCCACCGCGCCCGAACCACCTGCTCGACGATCTCGCCAACGGTGAGCTGGCGCTCGAAGCCGGCCTGACCGGTGGCGCAAAACCCACAGCCCATGGCGCAACCGGCCTGGGTGCTGACGCACACCGTCGAGCGATCCCGGTAGTGCATCAGCACCGTCTCGATGCGGGCACCGCCGTCGAGCTGCCACAACCA
>JAYUBX010000607.1:0-2856 GCA_043740665.1 Candidatus Neomicrothrix sp. | reverse complement strand
CAGTAGAGGCCGCTGTAGGTGCCCTGGTAGATCCAGCCGTTGTCGTAGACGGCCTGTAGAAAGGCTTGCACCGTCTCGGCGTGGCGGGGCTCGGTGGTGCGGATGTAGTCGTCGTAGCTGATGCCGAGCAGGTCCCACACTTCGCGGAATCGGGCGCTGGTGGCATCGGCGTGCTGATGGGGCGTCAAGCCGTTGGCTTCGGCCGCCCGCTGCACCTTGAGACCGTGTTCGTCGGTGCCGGTCAGGAAGAAGGTGTCGTCGCCCAGCAGGCGGTGCCACCGGGCCAGGGCGTCGGCCGTGACCGTCGTATAGGCATGGCCGATGTGGGGAACGTCGTTGACGTAGTAGATAGGCGTGGTCACATAGAAGCGGGGCACGCCGGAACACTACCGAGGTCGGTCAACCACTCCGACGGGAGATTGGACTCGAACCAGGCGACACGAGACCGAACTCAGGCCTCACGCACCGGCTGCAGCACGACGGGTTGCAACACCACGGGTTGTCGATCGGACGATTGCCGATCGATCTCGCCGTGGGGCAGCCCACGACGGCTGCGCAGCTCATCGACCTCGTTGACCTTGCGCTGCAGCGCCTTGCGGCGGGTGCCGGCCAGATCGTCAAAGGCCTTCTGGGTGCTCTCGAACCGCTTGGCCACCAGGTCGACCTGGTCGGAGAACTTGGTCCACTGGGTGGTGAAGCCAGCGAGGCACTGCAGGATCTCGTCGCCGGTGCGTTCGAGCTGGAACTGGTCGATCGACTGGCGGATCACGGCCAGCACCGCGAACAGCGTGAACGGCGAGCACAGCACCACCCGCTGGGCCAAGGCCGTGTCGACCATGGACGGATCGTGCTCGTGGATGAACGAGTACACGCTCTCGTTGGGGATGAACAGCAAGACCTCGTCGACCGTGGTCTCGGGGTCGATGTAGGACCGGGTCGTGATCTCCTTGATGCGAGCCCGGACGTCGCGCAGGAACGCGGTCGTGGCTTGCTGGGCCTCGAGGGCCGTCGGCGCTTCGAGGGCCCGCAGGTAGTTGTCGATCGGAAACTTCACGTCCATGTGCAACACCCGGTCGCCGGGCAGCAGGAAGGTCACATCGGGGATGCCCCCACCAGCGACCCCCTTCTGGCGCAGATAGTTGACCCCCTCGACCAGACCGGCGGACCGCAACACGTCGTCGGCCATGCGCTCACCCCACTGGCCCCGGGCCTTGGGGCTGGCCAGGGCCTGACGCAGGCTCTGGGTGGTCTCGACCAGATCACGACTCTGGCGGGCGGTCTCGGCCAGGCGGGCCGTGAGCTCGCCATGCTGCTGGACTCGATCGCGTTGCATGGCGGAGACCAGTTCGCCCACCCGGGCCAGCTCGGTGGTCATACCGGCCACCTGCTGCTCGATGACGGCGTTGCGCAGATCGAGTTGCTGATCGGCCGCCGCGGCGTGGCCAGCCAGCTTGTCGCTGGTGAGCGACAGCACCAGCTCGACGACCTCTTGGGTCGACGCAGCCGGCGCCACCGGCACCACCGCCCCCACCCCGCGATTGACCAGCGCCATCACCACCGCCCCCACGGCCACGCCGGCCAGCACCACGATGATCACCACGACAAGGTCCATACCCGAAACCCTAGAGAGGGGGTGTGACAGGAACTCCGTGCCAGCCGCCCGCCGAACGCTCGCGATCAGCGGCGGGTGGCCAGGTCATAGACCTGACGGCGGGACACACCGAAACGGCCGGCCACAACGGTGACGGCATCACGGGTCGACCGGCCGACGGCGATCTCGACGGCCACCGCCGCCGCCAGATCGTCGTCGGTGGCGGCGACGGGAGCCGGAGCACCGTCGACCACCAGCACATACTCGCCCCGAGGCTCAACCTCGGCGCATCGATCGACGCCCTCGCCCAACGATCCCCGCCAGACCTCCTCGTGCAGCTTCGTGAGTTCGCGCGCGAGCACGACCCGGCGCGTGTCGCCGCAGATTGCGTGGAGCTCGGTCAAGGTCCGCGCGAGGCGGTGCGGAGCCTCGTACAACACGATCGTGCGTGTTTCGGTGGCCACTGCTCGCAGGCGTTCGCCGCGCTCGGGCCCGCTACGCGGAAGGAATCCTTCGAAGACGTATCGAGCGCTCGGCAGGCCGGAGATGACGAGTGCCATCACGTCGGCGGCCGGGCCGGGGATGGCCGAGATGACGTGATGATGCTCGATCGCGGCCTTGACGAGTCGTTCGCCAGGGTCGCTGATCCCCGGAGTGCCGGCGTCGGTGACGACCGCGACGATCTTGCCGGCGGCGAGCAGTTCGAGCACCTCGTCGATCCTGGCCAGCTCGGTGTGCTCGTTGGCGATCGCCATCCGCACCCCGCGTATGCCGAAATGCGACAACAGCTTGCCGGTGCGCCGGGTGTCCTCGCAGCAGATCAGCGCAGCGCCCTGAAGCGACTCGGCCGCGCGAGGCGACAGATCACCGAGGTTGCCGATCGGGGTAGCGACGAGGACGAGCGTGCCCATCCGTCAGGGCGCCGCATGGGGTTCGGCGTCGCGGATCTCGAGCGGGTCGCCGACGCGCAGGCCCCACCGTTCGAATGCACCGGCGCGCGCTTCCACGACCGTTCGCGCCTTTGGCACCGGGAGAGCGACACGGTGCCGCCGCATGCAAACGATCTTGATGACGGTGTCGTTGCCGTCGATGTAGGCGACGTCGATCGCGAACCGCATGCCGATGGTGTGCACCCAGCGACAACTCGGAATGGCGAACGCGCCGTCGATGGCATCCCTGCCGAGCAACCCCTTGGCGCGCCCGGCCCGAGTGCTCGCTACTTCGACCGAAGCAAGTACCCGTGCCTCACTCATCAGCCACGACAT
>JAYUBX010000606.1:0-3414 GCA_043740665.1 Candidatus Neomicrothrix sp. | reverse complement strand
AGCCATGGCGTCGTAGCCGGTGGTGTAGCGGTCGATGAACGCCCGGTCGATAGTGCCGCCCTCGATCAGGGAGCGGTTGAGCCAGGCGAACAGGGCCTGATCACCACCGAGCCGAACCGGCAGGTGCAGGTCGGCCAGCTCGACGCCTCGCCCGACCACGCCGCTCACCCGCTGCGGATCCTTGAAGCGCATCAGTCCGGCCTCGGGCAGCGGGTTCACCGCGATGATCCGGGCGCCGTTGCGCTTGGCTTCTTCGAGGGCGGTCAGCATCCGGGGGTGGTTCGTGCCCGGGTTCTGGCCGACCAGGATCAGCAGGTCGGTGTGGTGGATGTCGTCGAGGGTGACGCTGCCCTTGCCGATGCCGATCGCCTCGCCCAGGGTGACACTGGTTGGCTCGTGGCACATGTTCGAGCAGTCGGGCAGGTTGTTGGTGCCGAGCGCCCGCACGAACAGTTGGTAGAGAAAGGCGGCCTCGTTCGACGTGCGACCCGACGTGTAGAAAAGAGCCTGATCGGGGTGGTCCATCCGCCCGAGCTCGTCGGCGATCAGGGTGAACGCATCGGTCCACGCCAGCGGCTCGTAGTGGTCGGATCCCGGGCGGCGGATCACCGGTTCGGTCAGCCGACCCTGCTGACCCAGCCAGTGGTCGGTGCGGTCGAGCAGATCGCTGACCGGATGCTCGGCGAAGAACGCCGGCGTGATGCGACGACGGGTCGCTTCCTCGGCGACCGCCTTGGCCCCGTTCTCGCACAGCTCGAGATGTTTGCGCGGAGTGGACTCGGGCCAGGCGCAGCCGGGGCAGTCGAACCCGCCGACCTGGTTGAGCCGAGCCCAGGTGCGGACCGTGCGCACCGGCCCCATGTGCTGCCACGCCTGCTGCAACGAGACCGCTACACCGGGGATGCCCGCCGCCCAGCGCTTGGGGGCGCCGATTCGAAGCGACGGCTCGTCGAGCGGGTTGGGCCGATCCTGTGGATCGGGGAGATCGGAACGAGGGGACACATCACGAAGGTAGCGGCGTGTCCCGCTCGATGGTCGCCAGAACGAGTTATTACAGGGTGACCGTGGCGTGAGCCGCGGTGCCGTCGGCGGTGATCCACCGGACCGAGACGTGGTGACCAGCTTGGTGCTGGCCCAGCGCGCTCACCAGGTCGTCGGCCGATTGCACGGTGGTGCCGTCGACCCGCACGATGGTGTCACCCGCGGTCAGGCCAGCCGTTTCGGCCGGGCTGCCGGTCCCCTTGGTCTCGAGGGTCTTGGCGATGGAGAGGGCTCGGTTGATCGGAATGGCGAACCCTTCGCTGGCGCCCCCGAGTCGGGACGAGCTCGACCGTCCGTTCGACGCCGACGCGGCCGTGTTCATGCCGATGACCTGCCGTCGCCGTTGGCCAGCGGTCCGCCCGAGTCGCCAGGCACCACGTTGGCGTCGACCTGGATCATGCCGGTGAGCGTCTCGGCTGCGCTGCCGTTCTCATCCGACGCGGTGATCTGCTGGTTGAGTCCGACGACGTGGCCGACGGCCAGGCTGGGGGTGCCGCCCTGGCCGCCGGCGTTGCCGATGGCGGGCGACGGCATCGCCGACCTTGTCGTCCTCGGAGTTGCCGAGCGGGATGGTGTCGAGGCCTGAAGCTCTCTGCATGGCCAGCACGGCCACGTCGTGGGTCGGATCGGTACCGACGACCGGGCCGAATAGGTCTTGCCCGACGAAACCACGGTGACGACGATCCGGGTGGCGCCGTCAACGACGTGGTTGTTGGTCAGGATCTCACCGGTGTCGGTCAGCACCATGCCGGTGCCGGCACCGATGCCACCCCGCAGTTGGCTCTCGATGTCGACCACGCCGGGGTCGACCGCCGCCGCCTGTCCCGTCAGCGGGCGTGGAGCTGAGCGGATAGCTCGGCGGTGATGGGGGAAGCGAACCGTGCGGAAAGCTGCGGGGAAACTCGGGGGGCATGATCGGGTCCTGTCTCGACGGGTTGATCGGGTCGTGGTGTGGAGTCAACGCCAGGCGACCGAAAGCCGGGCGAAAGTCAGGTTGCCGATCGTCGCAGGGCAGAATGGGCAGATGACGACTGCCGTTTCGGTATCCCGCTCGATCGCCGCTTCGCCCGATCAGGTCTGGGCCCTCATCGCCGACCTGCCCCGCATGGGCGAATGGTCACCCGAGAACACCGGGGGTACGTGGACCAAGGGCGCTTCGGGGCCGGCCCTGGGCGCCCACTTCAAAGGGTCGAACGCCAGCGGTCGCCGCCGGTGGAGCACCGCGGTCGTCGTCACCGCCTGCGAGCCGGGCGAGACGTTCGGGTTCGACGTCCACGCCAGCGGGATGCGGGTGGCGAACTGGTCCTACGTCATTGAGCCGGCCGCCGACGGGTGCGTGGTCACCGAGACCTGGACCGATCAGTGCGGCTGGTTGATCGCGACGCTGGGAGGAATCATCAGCGGCGTCTCTGATCGTGGCGCGTACAACGAGACCGGTATGGAGGCCACCCTGGCCGCGCTGGCCGCCACGGTCGAAGCCTGACCGACGACGCTCAGGGGTGCGACAAGCTGGGTCCGTCGGCGTCGAGCTCGAAGGCCAGCTCGTCCACGTAGCACCAGTACCAGTCCTCGCCCGGCTCGTACGACTGGATGATCGGGTGCTCGCTCTGCCCGAAGTGCACCGTGGCGTGCTGGCCGGGTGAGCTGTCGCAGCAGCCGATGTGCCCGCATTCGGTGCAGCGGCGCAAGTGCAGCCAGCGCCCCCCGCTGGCCAGGCCACTCGACGCAGCCGGCCCCGCTGGGGGCGACGTCGGCGATCTGGTCGAGATGGGTACACGTGGCAGCCACAGGCTCGTCTCCTCAGTAGACCATGACCTGGGCGCCCAGGCCGCGGAGCTTGGCCGGCATGTCGGCGTAGCCCCGTTCGATGTAGTGGACGTTGTGGATGGTGCTGGTGCCGTTGGCCAACAGCGCCGCCATCACATAGGCGAAGCCGGCGCGCAGGTCAGGGATGGCCAACGGTGCGGCCTGCAACGGGGTCGGGCCGATCACGACGGCCGAGTGCTTGAAATCACGCGCCGCGAACCGGCACGAGCGACTACCGAGGCACTGACTCGACAGGGTGATGTCGGCGCCCATGGCCTCGAGCGCTTCGGTGTAGCCGAAGCGGTTCTCGTACACGGTTTCGTGGATCACCGACGGACCGTCGGCCTGGGTGAGCAGCACGACCAGCGGCTGTTGCCAATCGGTCATGAACCCGGGATGCACGTCGGTCTCGAGGTTGTAGCCCGTGAGCTTGCCGTCGGTGGCGAAGAATCGAATCGCTTCCTCGGTGACCTCGAACCCACCGCCGACCCGACGGATCGTGTTGAGGAAGGTGATGAGGTGGTCTTGGCGGGCGCCCATCACGGTGACGTCGCCGCCGGTAGCGAC
>JAYUBX010000605.1:0-2052 GCA_043740665.1 Candidatus Neomicrothrix sp. | reverse complement strand
GCGAGTTGGCCGCGACGATCGCTCGGCGTGGGCCGCCGCTCGATCCAGCCGTTGCGCTCGAGACTGGCGACGGCGTGCGACATGCGGCTGGGCGAGTAGCGGAGGCTGCGGGCCAGGTCGCTCATGCGCAGCTGGTGCTCGGGCTCCTCGGACAGGATCACGAGGATCATGTAGTGGGCGTGGGGTAGCCCCGAGTCGCGCTGCAGCTGATGGTCGAGGGTGCTGTCGAGCAGGTGAGTGGTGAGCACGAACGACCGCCACGTCTGCAGTTCGTCGGCGCTGAGCCACCGGGTCGGGCCGGCCGACGGGCGCTCGCTGGTTGGGTGCTCGGACATGGTGCCAACCTAGTGGAATAGTTGATGCCTCAAGTAGGTCGTCTTCGTCACGCGGTACCCACCGCACCGACCTCAGGAGTGCGCGGTGCCCATCACCGGCCTCAACCACGCCGTCCTCTCTGTCCGCGACGTCGAGACGACCCGCGAGTTCTACGAGAACGTGCTCGGGTTCACGACGCTGACCTGGATGCCCGGTCAGGCGGCGCTCTTCCGGGCGCCGGGATCGACCAACGACCACGACCTGGGCACGTTCCAGATCGGCTCGGGCGCCGGACCGTCGGCTGGCGGTCGGTCGACCGTCGGCTCTACCACCTGGCCAGGGAGGTCGACACGCTCGCCGAGCTCGACCGTCTGCGCACGGTGCTGGCCGAGAGCGGATCGCTCGTCGGCCTGTTCGGCCACGGCACGACGAAGTCGCTCTACGTCTCCGATCCCGACGGCCTCGAGTTCGAGGTCTGCTGGCTGCTACCGCTCGATCGCATCACCGACGAGATCCGGGCCGGGATGGCCGAGGTGCCGACCCGGCCGCTCGACCCAGCCGGCGAGATCGAACGATTCGGCGCCGACACCCGCGGCGGCATCGGCGTGTCGGCCCCCGCCGCCATCTGATCCACGACTGACCCTGAAGTTACCCCCTGCCGAGGGGCACGATTGCAGGATCGATCGCGTTCGGCCCGAAACCGGTGGCCGCCCATTTCGGTGTCGTGCCGTGGACCTAGGCGTCACCTGCATCCGCCAGCCACCGCGCAGCTGAGCCGGGCGGTTCGTCCTCGACCCGAAGTAGGCGCATCACTATTCTGACTTGTCCGAACCAATTCACAACAGTGGGTGCGCTTTCGGGGAACAAAGGTCGACATGGGCGGTGGGGCGGAGACGATGGACTGGCCCGCACACGAGATCGAGGCTCCTTCGCGGCCGAGCCCTGGTGAACACGGTTTTGCGCCGGCGAGGCGCCACCAGCCACGTCGTCGTGTCCCTAGTGGAGGCTGAACTCACCGCCGTCGTGTCTGTCGGCCCGAAAGGTGGTGCATGTGGCGTACCGGGAGGTTGGCTAGTTCTCGGTGCGTGAAGTGTTGAGATTGTGGCTCGACGGTCGTGGTCTGCGAGCGATCGCTGGTCTGGTTCGACCGGACCGCAAGACGGTCCGGAAGGTGATCGACGTCGCGGTCGGGTTGGGTCTTGTTGGAACGGCGGGGGGTGGTTGTGGCGGAGCGCACGTTGCACCGTTACATCGACGCCAAGTTCCCGAAGTCGGACCAGTCCACGGTGCGGGTCGCCGATGGGGAGCCGGGCTCGGAGTTGCAGGTCGACTTCGGTGAGCTCGGCTTGATGTTCGATGACGAGTCGGGCCGGCGGCGCAAGGTGTGGGCGTTCTTCGGTGCCGTGTTCAAGGTCGTGATCCCCGGCAACAATGGCCACGATCGTGACCACGGCGGACGCGACGGTCCCGGCGGGCCCGACGTTGAACCGGGCGTTCATCGACTACGCGCAGGCCCGCGAACTCGGCGCTCTCCATCACTACATCGCACGCAAAATCCACCACGCCATCATCGCCGACACTACAGGCCCCGACCAACACCGGACACCCCAACCGACCGCCGCTTGACATCCAGAGAAGCTTCGGGTGTGGGTCGGTCTTGTGCGGTCAAGTTGGAGAGCGAGTTCACGACAGCGATAAGTCGGAGGGCAAGGTGGCAGAGCAGGCGTTATCGAGGGC
>JAYUBX010000604.1:0-2322 GCA_043740665.1 Candidatus Neomicrothrix sp. | reverse complement strand
TGCTCGATCGAGAACCTTGATCCGATGGGCGTGCACACCGGTGACTCGATCACGGTGGCCCCGGCCCAAACCCTGAGTGACGTCGAATATCAAGCCATGCGCGACGCCGCCTTTGCCTGCATCCGCCGGGTCGGGGTCGAGACCGGTGGATCGAACGTGCAGTTCGCGGTGAACCCGGCCGACGGTCATCTGGTCATCATCGAGATGAATCCTCGGGTGAGTCGGTCGTCGGCGCTGGCCTCGAAGGCGACCGGTTTCCCCATCGCCAAGATCGCGGCGCGCCTGGCGGTGGGCTACACGCTCGACGAGATCCCCAATGACATCACCCGCAAGACGCCGGCGAGCTTCGAGCCGGTCATCGACTACGTGGTCACCAAGATCCCGCGCTGGGCCTTCGAGAAGTTCCCCGGCACGTCCGACGTGCTCGGCACCCAGATGCAATCGGTCGGCGAGGCCATGGCCATCGGGCGCACCTTCCCCGAGTCGCTGCAGAAGGGCCTGCGCTCGCTCGAGCAGGGCCGTTACGGCCTCAACGCCGACCCCGGCGAGCAGCTGTTCGACCAACTCGACGACGCGGAGCTGTTGCGACGCGCCAGCATCGGCACGCCGGATCGTCCCTTCCAACTCGAGGCCGCTCTGCGACGAGGATTCACCGTCGACGAGGTCTATGCCGCCACCTGGGTCGATCCCTGGTTCCTCGACCAGATCCTGATGATCACCGAGGAGCGCCACCACCTGGTCGAGGTCGGCATGGCCGCCATGAGCCGCGCCGACTGGCGGCGAGCCAAACGTCTCGGGTTCGCCGATGCTCAGCTGGCCTACCTCTGGAGTGCCGGCGCGGCGCCGGTCACCGAGGCCGAGGTGCGCACCGCCCGGGTCGCCGCCGGCGTGCGGCCGACGTTCAAGACGGTCGACACCTGTGCCGCCGAGTTCGACGCCGACACGCCGTACCATTACTCCACTTATGAGGACGAAGACGAGGTGCGCCCGAGCGACCGTCGCAAGATCGTCATCCTCGGGTCGGGCCCCAACCGCATCGGCCAGGGCATCGAGTTCGACTACTGCTGCGTGCACGCCAGCTTCGCTCTTCGCGACGCCGGGTTCGAGACCATCATGGTCAACTGCAACCCCGAGACGGTCTCGACCGACTACGACACCAGCGACCGGCTCTACTTCGAGCCGCTCACCTTCGAGGACGTGATGAACGTCATCGAGGCCGAACAGCCCGAAGGCGTGGTGGTGGCGCTCGGCGGGCAGACTCCGCTCAAGCTGGCCGGTCTGCTGCCGCGTGAACTGGTGCTCGGCACCAGCCCGGACTCGATCGACCTGGCCGAGGACCGCGAGCGATGGAGCGCCCTGTGTGCCCGACTCGAGATCCCCCAGCCGGCGGGTGGCACGGCGACCACCATCGAGGCGGCGCTGGCGGTCGTCGAGCGAGTCGGCTATCCGGTGCTCATGCGGCCCAGTTACGTGCTCGGCGGTCGGGCCATGGAGATCGTCTACGACGACGATGGCCTGCGTCGGGCCATGGCGGCGTTGGCCGGTTTCGGCAGTCTGGGCAAGGAGGGCGGCCTGTCGGCCGATCGTCCGGTGCTGGTCGACCGGTTCCTCGAGGACGCGACCGAGGTCGACGTCGACGCGATCCGTGACCACACCGGCGAGGTGTTGATCGGCGGGGTGATGGAACACGTCGAGGAAGCCGGCGTGCATTCGGGCGACAGCGCCTGTGTGTTGCCGCCACCGAACCTGTCGGCGGACACGGTCGAGGTGCTGTCGGAGTACACGCGACGAATCGCCGAAGCGCTCGACGTTCGAGGCCTGATCAACGTGCAGTACGCGGTCAAGGCCAACCAGGTCTTCGTGATCGAGGCCAACCCTCGGGCATCAAGGACGGTGCCGTTCGTGGCCAAGGCCACGGGTGTGCCGTTGGCCAAGGTGGCGGCGCGGGTGATGACCGGCTCGACGCTGGCCGAGCTGAGGGACGAGAAGTTGCTGGTGCCCCGAGTGGCCGGCGACCACATCGCGGTCAAGGAGGCGGTGCTGCCCTTCGCCCGGTTCCCCGATGCCGACGCGCTGCTCGGGCCCGAGATGCGCTCGACCGGTGAGGTGATGGGCATCGATCTGACGGTGGGGCTCGCTTTCGCCAAGAGTCAACTGGCGGCGGGCAATCGTCTGCCCGAGAGCGGTACGGTGTTGCTGTCGTTGGCCGACCGAGACAAGGCGGTGGGCGTCAAGGCGGCCCAGCAGTTCGTCGAACTCGGGTTCACCATCGCGGCCACGGCGGGTACTGCCGAGTATCTGCGTGACCACGACATCCCCGTG
>JAYUBX010000603.1:0-4262 GCA_043740665.1 Candidatus Neomicrothrix sp. | reverse complement strand
GGCTACACGGCCGACACGACCGGTGATGACTTCCTCAACCCGGTGCGAGCGTTGGGCGGCAACCCGATCTTCGACCTGACCGAGCATCAGCGCGGGCCTCGAGGCACCGTGAACGGTGCCGTCATCGTCGACGGTCAGCCGTACTCGCCCTGCATGCCCGACGGTCTCCGCAACCTCACACCGCCACCGATCGGGTCGCCGTGGGCCGACATCGAGGCGTACCAGGACCAGGTCGCCATCCGTGAGCAGTACGCGTTGGTCGCGCACGGCAAAGCGCGCGACAACGGCTCGATGCGCCTGTCGTGCCCGGCCGCCGCCGGTCGTGTCATCTGCGCCCACAAGCCCACCTCGTTGCAGCTGCCACCCGCTACGCACCCCATGATCTACAACCCGCCCGCCGCTATGCCCGCCATCTGCGCCCAGCGCACCGTCACGTTCGACCCGGCCCATCTGCCGCTGTGGCAGTGCCACCCCTACGGGTCGCCGCCTGGTACCAGTCGTACCAGCGCCGCAACCTCGTTGAAAGCTTTAACGGCAACGTGAAAGACGAAGCATCCGAAGCCCTGCGTCGAGGCAACATCCGCGTGATGGGCCTCGCCAAGATGACCTGGATGTGCGCCTTCGCCGTGGCCGCCACCAACCTGTGGCTCCTGCACACCTTCGACGACATCGTCGCCAAGTACGGGCCCTACGGGAAGCCCACCGCCCGGGAGCGGCGAGCACAACGTGCCGCCCGCTACGCGCCGCCGGCCGGCTACGACCCGTTCGGTCCGCTGCCCGGCACACCAGTGCCCGACCCGATCCTCAGAACCTGACCTGAGCACACCCCGGTAGGACCAGCCCACCCCGGCGGGGTGGGCATCGCCATGCCCGCATATCAACACGAGCGGCCCAAACGGGCGGCTCGTTCGCGTTCCGCGTCGATGCCGCCGCGGTACCGTGGTGGACAGCCGCCCGAAACGACGAAAATCCGCCGGGCCGGTCGACCGGGCGGACTTTCGGGCACCCGAACCGCAGGTTGCGGGACAGATCCCTTGGTGCGGCGGGTGGGATTCGAACCCACAAGTCCCGAAGGACAGCGAGGTTTGAGCCCGCCCTGTATGCCAGTTCCAGCACCGCCGCAACGGCAGGGCAACGGTAACGCATCCGGCGACCCGTTTGATCCACTGCCGGGGTCAGCCCGGGTCAGTCGGGATTCTACGGGGTCGTCGTGGAGCTGGTGCCGTTCGGGCCGGCATTGGGGCCACGGTCGGCGCTCAGGACGGCGAACTGGCGCAGGGCATCGACGTCGACGGTGGTGCACACCTGGCGTTTGCGCCACGCGGTGGCGACCACCGCGCTGGTGAGCGACTCGTTGGGCGCCACGACGACGCCGTCGCCGGCCAGCGACTTGAGGCTGGCGAGATCGGCGGGGGCCAGGTCGTGGTACTGGAAGAGCACGGTCCCTTGTGCCAGCAGGCCGACCTGCACGGGGGGACTCAACTCGACGTTGGACACCTCGGGCACCTGCCCACCGAGCTGGAAGGCGCCCGACGTGGGTGGGTCGCTGGCGTACTTCGGTGCCGCGGTGTTGGGCAGCAGGCGCACGACTGATGACGGGTCAAGCGGCTCTTCGGCGGCCGGCGCGCAGGCGCGGGCCACCATGGCGCTGGGGCCCGTGGCCGACGATCCGCCGGTGGCGGTGAGGATCCCGGTTGCCATCAGCAGCAAGGCGATGATGCCCAGGACCAGCCAGGCCCACGGCCCGCCGGCGGTCGCCGGTCGTTCGGTCTCGGCATCGCGCTGGTCAGTTGGCTCGGCCTCCATGGTGCCCCCGAGCATGGTAGGCCCCGTACACTGCTTGTATGTCACGTGCCCTGCTCGAACGGCGTCTGATGGAGTTGTCCGACCGGCTCCGTGAGGCTCGTCGTGAGCTCGCCATCGCCGACGAACAACTGGCCCATCTGGCCGAGAACGCCGACGACGCCCGGCTGCGCTCGCTGGTGTCCGAAACCCCGCTGGCCGACCAAGAGCACCGCGAAGCGGCTCGTCACGCCGACGCCATGACCCGCCACCAGGCCGCGGTGGTTGCGTCGATCGAACAGCTCGAACGTTCGCAGGACGAGTTGCTCGACCGGCTCATCGAGACCACCAACTGATCGAGCCGGCTGGCGGGGGACGACGGGCGAGACGGTGGCAGTACCATGCGGCTCCGACGTCGCGAGCCAGGTTCGCCAGACCGCTCACCAGGAGGGAAACAACCGGTGCCGACCCGCGTGGTGATCGCCGAGGACGAAGCCATCATCCGGCTCGACCTGAAGGAAACCCTCGAAGAAGAGGGCTACCTCGTCGTGGGCGAGACCGGCCGGGGCGACGAAGCCGTCGAACTGGTCAAGTTGCACGAGCCCGACGTGGCCATCCTCGACATCAAGATGCCCGGGATGGACGGGCTGTCGGCCGCCCGCGAGATCTCGGGTGAACGTCGAGCAGCGGTCCTGATCCTGACGGCGTTCAGCCAGCGAGATCTGATCGAGCAGGCGCGTGACGCAGGTGCTTTGGCCTATCTGGTCAAGCCGTTCCAGCGCAGTGAGCTGATCCCCGCGGTCGAGGTCGCCATCGGACGTTTTCGCGAGATGAAGGCGCTGCACGATCAGGCCCTGAGCCTGGAAGAGCAGCTCGACACCCGCAAGATCGTCGACCGGGCCAAGGGTCGCCTGATGGATGAGCACGGCCTGACCGAGCAGCAGGCATTCAGCTTCGTGCAGCAGACGGCGATGCGCGAGCGCCTGACCATGAAGGCAGTGGGCGATCGGATCATCGCCGGCGAGTTGAGCCCGTCATGAAGGTGATGCTGATCGACGGCAACTCATTGACCTACCGGGCGTTCTTCGCCCTGCCGACCGACCTGATGACGGCCAGCGGACAGGTCACCAACGCCGTCTTCGGGTTCACCTCGATGCTGATCAATCTGGTGCGTGACCAGCAGCCCGATCGGGTGATCGTGACCTTCGATCGTCCCGAGCCGACCTTCCGTCACGAGCGGGTTGCGACCTACAAGGCGAATCGCACGGCGGCGCCCGACATCCTTCGTCAGCAGATGGGCCTCGTCCGCCAGGTGGTTGAGGCATTGGGTCTGCCGATCCTCGACAAGGTCGGGTTCGAAGCTGACGACATCATCGCCACGCTCGCCACCCGGGCCCGAGATGCCGGCGACGATGTATTGATCGTGACCGGCGACCGCGACAGCTATCAGCTGGTCGAGGATCCCCACGTGCGAGTGCTCTACAACAAGCGCGGTGTTTCCGACTACGCGCTCTACGACGAGGCCGGCATCTTCGAACGCACGGGGGTGACGCCGGCGAGCTACGTCGAATACGCGGCCATGCGCGGCGACCCGTCCGACAACCTGCCCGGTGTGCCGGGAGTGGGGGAGAAGACGGCGGCCAAGCTGATCGCTACCTACGGCGGGCTTGATGGCATCTTCGCCCACCTCGACGAGCAGACACCGAAGCTGCGCCAGAACCTGGCCGAGCACGAGGCCCAGGTTCGCAGCAACGCGGAGATGATGCTGCTGGTGCGGGACGTCGATCTCGGGGTCGATCCTGAGGGCTTGACCGTCACCCCCGGCAACCCCGACGAGGTTCGCCAGCTGTTCGAGTTTCTCGAGTTCCACACGCTCTACGAGCGGATGGGTTCGTTGTTCGGTGACGGCCTCGCCCCTGATGTCGTCGACCTTGACGTGCTCGAAGCCGAGGTCGTCGAGCTGGCCGACGCCGGCGCGGCAGTGGCGGCACTGAACGCTCTGGCCGACGCCCAACTCGCCGACGGACTCGGTGCCCTCGCCGTGGCTGCGGGATGGTCGGGCGGCGACGGCCCGGCCGGCCGACTCGATGGCCTCGCCCTCGTCCGAGATTCGTCCATGGGCGACGTCGTCTGGCTGCCGGCCGTCCGGTTGGGCGATGTGGCGGTGCGCGACGCGCTGGCCAACATGGTGGCCGTAGGTGGTCGGCCGGTGGCCGCCCACGAGGCCAAGACGGTCATGCGGGTGCTGCTGACCTACGGCATCGACGTGCACACGTTGGCCATCGACACGTCGTTGGCGGCCTACCTGCTCGATCCGGCCGAGGCCCGCTACGTGCTCGCCGACCTGCTGGGGCGTTACGCCCACCGGCAGATGCCCGACGCCGGTGATGCCCCCGAGGGACAACTCGACTTCTCCGGCGACACCGTCGCCGTCGCCCTCGAGACGGCACGACGGGCGTTGGCGGTCGACGCCCTCGTCG
>JAYUBX010000602.1:0-2823 GCA_043740665.1 Candidatus Neomicrothrix sp. | reverse complement strand
GGCATGGGCGGCATGATGTAACTCGTCGTCACCGACGACTGGTTCCCAACACGGCCGGCCCTTCGGGGCCGGCCGTGGCGCGTCCCACCGGCCGGGTGGCGGAGCCGCACCCAACGAGTAGGTCGCTCCCGATAGCTCCTTTGATCTTGACGAGGCGCAGGTCATCACGACCGCCGCCCGCGTGCAGCCCGACGCCTGAGGGCGGGGCTCGTCGGTTCGACGGACCGGTACGATGCCGGGATGGAACTTCCCCCGCCCGACCCAAAGAAGTTGCTCGCCGCCTGGAACGAGTGGGAGACGGGCGAGGAGACCCCCGGTCGGGTCATGGCCAACCTGAAGACGGCGGGTATGGCCGAACTGCTCGCAGCGCTCGTGTCGGCGTTGGCCGAGCCGCCATCCGCGTGAGCGCGACCGCCGGTGGGGTCGCCGGGCCGCGTACGTGACCGTTCGTCGGGGAGGTGCGCAGCAGATCCCGCGTCCCTCGTCGTGCCGCGAGGGTGATCCCGCGCCCTGGGCCGATCTGCCGCTCGACCACCGTGATCCGTCGATCGAGCAGGTCCGAGCCGCCCTGGCTTCGGCCGGCTCGCCACGACTCTCGCCGTTGGAAGGCACCGGGGTTCGGGCGTCGGCCGTGCTGGCGCCGCTCTACACCCACGAGGGTGGGCTACACGTGGTGCTCACTCGCCGGGCCCAGAACCTGCGGTCGCATCGGGGTGAGGTGAGCTTCCCCGGTGGCGGCCAGGATCTCGACGACGCCGACCTCTGGGCGACGGCCCTGCGTGAATCGTGGGAAGAAGTGGCCCTCGACCCCTCGACCGTCGAACGCATCGGCGAGCTCGATCACCTGCAGACCGTGATCAGCCGCTCGTACATCGTTCCCTACGTCGGGTTGCTGCCGGACCGTCCCGACCTGGTCGCCAGCCCGGCCGAGGTCGAGCTGGTGCTGCACGTGCCGCTGTCCGAACTGCTGGCGGACGGTGTCTTCCGTGAGGAACGGTGGGGTCTGGCCCCCCTCGATCGTCCCATCGTCTTCTTCGAACTGGTCGGCGACACCATCTGGGGCGCCACCGCCGCCATGTTGCGCAACCTGCTCACCATCGTCACCACCGACGTCGCCGAGTAGCGTTGGGCCATGCCGAAGCTGACCTTCGAAGGTGCGACGCAGCAGGAACTGGTGCAACAGGTTCGTGAGTGGATCGCCTCGCTCGACGCCGATGACGACGGCACCATCTCGGTCAGCCAGGCCATCGAGCAGGGCGCCGGTCTCACCAAGGACGCCATGCGCATCATCGCCTCGGCGGCCCCCAAGCCTATCGCCCAGAACGACGTGGTGAAGCAGCTCACCGGCATGGGGTACAAGGTCACCGATCGAACGTCCAAGGCCCTGATAGACGGTCTGGGCGCGGTCGACGTCGTCACCGGCGGGGGCGTGGTCAAGCAGGTGAGCGAGAAGGGTCGCACTGCCGCCTTCCAGATGAACGCGGCGGTCGCCAAGCAGATCCTGAAGGCCCTCGCTGGCAACTGAGCCCACTTGCGGCGCTGATCAACTCCGGCGCGGTCACCACGAGCGTCGACGCGCTGGTTGACGATCCCGAACTGGCCGTGTGAGCGAACCTCCCATCGACCAGGCCCGGAGGTCTCACAGCGCAGAAATCTGAGAGGGCCCTTTGAGGGATCGGATGGACCAGTCGCCAAGCTTTGGTGACGTTCGACGGCTCCTGCGGCGGCGGCCGCGAGCCGCTGATCGCCCGAAACGAAGGCCGGCAGCACCGGGCTAGAGTGATCCCTTCCACGGGCCGGAGACCGTGCCCGATCTTCATCGGGCACGCCAGATGGGGCATTGCCCCGCAGGGAGAGTGGTGCAGTGGCTGAGGTCGAGATCGGCATCGGCAAGTCGGGCCGTCGGGCCTACGGGTTCGACGACATCGCCATCGTCCCGAGCCGTCGCACCCGCGACCCCGAGGACGTCGACATCTCCTGGGAGATCGACGCCTTCACCTTCGGGCTGCCCCTGATGGGTTCGGCCATGGACGGCGTCATCAGCCCGGCCACGGCCATCGAGATCGGCCGCCTGGGCGGTGTCGGGGTGCTCAACCTCGAGGGTCTGTGGACCCGCTACGAAGACCCCGACTCGATTCTCGACGAGATCGCCAAGCTCGACACCGAGAAGGCGACCCTGCGCATGCAGGACATCTACGCCGAGCCGATCAAGCCCGAGCTCATCGGCGAGCGCATCCGCCAGATCAAGGACGCCGGCGTCATCTCGTGTGCGTCGGTCACCCCGCAGCGCACCAACGCCTTCGCCCAGGCCATCATCGATGCCGAGCTCGACCTGCTGGTCATCCAGGGCACAGTCGTGTCGGCCGAGCACGTGTCCAAGACGGTCGAGCCCCTGAACCTCAAGCAGTTCGTCCGCGAGCTCGACATGCCGGTCATCGTCGGTGGCTGCGCCAGCTATCAGGCCGCGTTGCACCTCATGCGCACCGGTGCGGCCGGCATCCTGGTCGGCGTCGGTCCGGGTCATGCCTGTACCACGCGTGGTGTGCTCGGCATCGGTGTGCCCCAGGCCACGGCCATCGCCGACGCCCGGGCGGCGCGCATGCGTCACCTCGACGAAACCGGCGTCTACGTGCACGTCATCGCCGACGGCGGCATGGGCACGGGTGGCGACATCGCCAAGGCCATCGTCTGTGGCGCCGACGCGGTCATGATCGGCTCGCCCCTCGCGGCGGCGGCCGAAGCTCCCGGTCGGGGCTACCACTGGGGCATGGCCACGTTCCACCCCACGCTGCCGCGCGGCGCCCGGGTCAAGACCACCACCCG
>JAYUBX010000601.1:0-5498 GCA_043740665.1 Candidatus Neomicrothrix sp. | reverse complement strand
TCGTCGCGTTCCATCAACTCGAGGTTGGCCAGCGCCACCGCACAGCTCACCGGGTGGCCGGCGAAGGTGATGCCGTGCAGAAAGGTGTTGTCCGGTTCGAGGAAAGGCGCCGCCACCTTGTCGCTCACCATCACGCCACCGAGGGGCGCGTACCCCGAGGTGAGGCCCTTGGCCATGGTGATCATGTCGGGCTGGTAGCCGATGCGTTGGCAACCGAACCAGGTGCCGAGCCGGCCGAAGGCACAGATGACCTCGTCCGACACGAGCAGCACGCCGTAGCGGTCGCAGATCTCGCGGACCCGTTCGAAGTAACCCTCGGGTGGGGTGAAGCAGCCGCCGGCGTTCTGCACCGGCTCGAGGAAGACGGCGGCGACCGACTCGGGCCCTTCCTGCAGGATGGTGCGCTCGATGTCGTCGGCGCAGCTCAGGGTGCAGGCCGGCGCGTGGGCGCAGAGGTCGCAGCGGTAACGGTTGGTGTTGGCCACGTGGAAGGCGCCGGGGACGAGCGGTTCGAACGGGGCCCGCAGCGCGGGGATGCCGGTGATGGCCAGCGCACCCATCGAGGTGCCGTGGTAGGCGATGTCGCGGCTGATCACTTTGTACCGGTTCGGTTGGCCGATGGCCTTGAAGTACTGCCGGGCCAGCTTCCACGCCGACTCGACCGCTTCGGATCCACCGGTGGTGAAGAAGACCCGGTTCAGGTCGCCGGGGGCCAACTCGGCCAGTCGGCCGGCCAGCTCGATGGCGGCCGGGTGGGCATAGGTCCAGATGGGGAAGTAGGCCAGCTGGGCGGCTTGCTTGCCGGCCGCCTCGGCCAGCTCGGTGCGACCGTGGCCGACCTGCACGGTGAACAGTCCCGACAGGCCGTCGAGGTAGCGGCGCCCGTGCTGATCCCAGACGTAGCAGCCCTCCCCTCGTTCGATGATCTCGAGCTCCTCGCCCTCACCGGGGGTGAGTGGCGAGAAGTGGCCCCACAGGTGGGCGGCGGCCAGCTTTTGCAGCTCGGCGGCGGAACGGGTCATGAGAGATTGCTCCTGGGGCCAGCGTCGTTGACGCTGGGTCAGACTTTCACCGCGAGAGCGGGCGTCTCGACGATTATGATGGTAAATCGACCGAAATGCAAGTGATTCCTTCGCACAACGACAAATTCACCATGAAATCACTCGACTCGGCGACGGCGGTAGAACGTGCCGATGCCCAGTAGCAGGATGCTGGCGACCAGGATCATGGTGGCCAGCACATCGATCTGCGGCGGCAGGCCGGCCTTGACCGCGCTGTTCACATACAGCGGGTAGGTCACGGTCGAACCGCTGTTGAAGTACGTGATGATGAAATCGTCCAACGACAGGGCGAACGACAACATGGCGGCGGCGATGATGCCCGGCACGATCAACGGCAGGGTCACCCGGAAGAACGTTCGGGTGGGGGTGGCGCCGAGGTCCATCGAGGCATCCTCGAGCGTCCAGTCGAAGCCGCGGACCCGGGCCTTCACGGTGAGAGCCACGAAGCTGATCTGGAACATGACGTGGGCGATGATGATGGTGGTGAGCCCCGTGCTCCAGTGCAGACCGAGGAACAAGGTCAGCAACGACGAGCCGAGGACGACCTCGGGGGCGGTGAGCGGAATCACCAAGAAGAGGTTGACGCCTTCGCTGCCGCGGAAACGCTGCCGAACGAGGGCGATGGCCACGAAGGTGCCCAACACGGTGGCGATCACGGTCGAGATGGCAGCGACCTGGAGGCTGGTCTTCAGGGCCTCGGTGAGCTGGGGGTACTTGAACGGATCGCTCCAGGCCTCCAGCGAGAACCCGTGCCAGATGAGGTTGAACTTGCCGACCGGTGCGTTGAACGAGAACACCACGATCACGACCAGCGGCACGAACAGGTAGAAGAGCACCCACCAGGCCACCAGGCGCAGGGCCCATTCGCCGATCCGGCCTCGCCCGACGCGTCCCTTGCCCCCGGTCGGTGCCTCGGCGAGCGCGGGTGTCTCGCCGAAGAAGTCGGCTTCGGGAATCGCTCCAGCCATGCTCATCAGACGAGATCCTCGGTGCCCAGGACCTTGGAGTACACGAGCACCATCACCAAGATGATGGTCATCAGCACGAACGAGAGCGCGGCCGCGGTCGGATAGTCCTTGACCACGAGGAACTGCTTCTGGATGACCGTGCCTATCACCGTGGTCTGGGTGCTGCCGAGGTATTCGGCGTTGATGAAATCGCCGCTGGCGGGGATGAACGTGAGCAGCGTGCCGGCGAACACCCCAGGCAGCGAGAGCGGGAGCACGACCTTCATGAACGCCCGCCGCGACGACGAGTAGAGATCGCGGGCCGCCTCGATCAGGCGTAGATCGATCTTCTCGAGGCTCACGTAGATCGGCAGCACCATGAACGGCAGGAAGTTGTAGACGAGGCCGTTGATGACGCCCCAGCTGGTGCTGAGGATCCGACCCTCACCGGGGATGAGGTGAATGGTGGTGAGGAAGCTCACGACCGCCCCGTTGTCCGACAGCAGGGTCTTCCAGGCGAGCGTGCGCACCAGGAAGGTCACGAAGAACGGCAGGATCACCAGGCCGAGCATGAAGTTCTTGGCCCGGCCCGCCTTGAAGGCGATGTAGTAGGCGAGGGGATAGGCCAGCGCCAGCGAGATCACCGTGGCGATGGCCGCGTATTCGAACGACCGGCTGATCTGGCTCGAATAGTCGTTGAACGCCGAGTGGTAGTTCGACCAGTGCCACTGGAACTGGAGCTTGGGCAGGAAGACCGACCCGTTGTTCACCGACAACGACGTCTTCAGCAGGGTGAAGAGCGGGATGACGAAGAAGATGAACAGGTAGAGGAGCGCCGGGAGGCACATGAGATAGGGCGCCAGCTTGCTCCGGCGTCTTCCACTTGCGGCAACCCCAGCCATGTGCGCTCCCGGTCCGTCCGAATGCTCGGGTCAGCCGCCGGTGACGGCGGTCATGAGCTGGGCGTATTCCTGCTCCTGCGCGTCGGTCAGGGTCTTCCACGCCACCAGCTTGTCGAGGGTGGCCTGCGGCGGGTTGATGAGCGGGTTGCTCGCTACGGAGGGATCGACCTTGGCCAGGGCGTCAGCCATGTCGGACAGGACGGGGATGTACTGGACCTGGGCGACCAGGGCGGCGTAGTTGTCGCGGTCATAGATCCAGTTCATCCACTCCTCGGCGGCGCGCTGGTTCTTGGTCGTGTACGGGATCACCATGTTGTCGGAGAACGACGAGGTGCCAGAGTCGGGGACCACGAACTGGAGGTTGGGGTTGTCCTTCTGCAGCTGGGCGACATCACCCGAGTAGGCCTGGGCGATCACGACGTTGCCGCTGGTGAGGTCGTCGCTGTAGTTGTTGCCGGTGAAGCGCCGGATCTGGCCCTTGTCCTTCTGTTCCTTGACCAGGTCGATCGCCTTCTGCATCGATTCGGTGCTGGGGTCGGCCGGCGAGTTGCCCTGGCTGAGCAGGATCATGCCGAGCCCGTCCCGCACGTCGGCCAGCATCGACACCTTGCCCTTGTAGGCGGGGTCGAACAGGTCGTCGATGTTGGTGACCGGCTTGGTGACGACCTTGGTGTTGACGGCCAGGCCGACCATCCCCGACATCCACGGGAGGCTCTGGTGGCGACCGGGGTCGTAGTCGGCGTTGCCGAGGTCAGCGCGGACGTTGGACTTGTTCGGGATGTTGGCGTCGTTGAGCTGGTTCAGCCAACCGAGGGCGATGAGGCGGGCCACCATGAACTCGCTGGGCACGACCAGATCGGCGCCGATGTCCTGCTTCTGGCTGAGGGGGTCCTTGTTCTTGGCGAACCACTCCTCGTTGTCGTTGTAGTTCTCCTGGTAGTCGACGGTGATGCCCGTGGCCGTCTGGAAGGCGGCGACCGTGCTGGGGTCGGTGCCGATGTAGAGCGGCCAGTTCGAGATGCGCAGGTTGCCGGTGGCCGGCACCGTCTCGGCGGGGAACGCGGTGCTGGTCGTGGCCGATCTGGTGGCGGTCTTCGACGAGCTTCCGCAGGCCGCCAGCAGAGTCGGGCCCATGGCCACGCCACCCAGCACGATGGCCCCACGGCCGAGGAACCGGCGACGACTGCTGGTCTGGTTGATCAGCGCTTGGAGGCGGGGATCGATGTCGTTCTTCTTGGCCATCGGGTTCTCTCTTCTGAAGGTGGTTGGTCGGTCGTCGAGTGGTGACCAGGGGTTCAGTGCGTCCAGGAATGGTCGGGGCTGGTCAGGCATCATCCAGCAGGTCGAGCGCTGCCGGATCCGAAGTGCTGGGAGGCAGATCGGCATCGGGAAGGACTCGGGACACGTCCGGGTTCCACGAGACCCAGACGTCGTCGCCCGGGCGCAGGAGGGGCAGATCGGAGTCGCCGCCGATGTGGGCGATGATCTCGTGGCCGTCGGCGGCCATCATGGCCAGCCGAACGACGGGGCCCTGGAAGACGAGGTCGCGAACGGTGGCCGTCGCCGCGGAGGACTGATCCGCCGGCGGGTCGATCGACACCCGCAGGGCCTCCGGCCGTACCATGAGGGTGGCGTCGGCGCCGACCTCCCAGTCGTGATCGGTTACGGCCCGGATCGTGGTGCCGAGCGCTTCGACGGTGACGTAGCCGTTGTCGAAGCCGGCGGTGCGGGCCGACCACAGGTTGGCCTGGCCAATGAATCCGGCGACGAACACGCTGGCCGGGTGATGGTAGATCTCGGTGGGCGTGCCGATCTGCTCGACGTTGCCGTTGCTCATGACCGCGATCCGGTCGCTCATGGTGAGCGCCTCCTCCTGATCGTGGGTCACATAGATGAAGGTGATGCCGACCTCGCGTTGGATCCGCTTCAGCTCGAGCTGCATCACCTGGCGCAGCTTGAGGTCGAGCGCCCCGAGCGGTTCATCGAGCAGCAGGGCGCTCGGGTAGTTCACCAAGGCTCGGGCGAGGGCGACGCGCTGCTGCTGCCCACCCGAGAGTTGCGACGGCTTCCGCTTGGCGAAGTCGGTCAGGCGCACGACCTCGAGCAGTTCGCCGACGCGTCGCTTGGTCTCGGCTTTGTCGACCTTCTGGCTCCGGGGGCCGTAGGCGACGTTGTCGAACACCGACATGTGGGGGAAGAGGGCGTAGTGCTGGAAGACCGTGTTGACGTTGCGCTTGTGCGGCGGCACCCGGGAGACATCGACGCCTTCGAGGCGGATCGCCCCTTCGGTCGGTGTCTCGAATCCGGCGATCATCCGCAGCGTGGTGGTCTTGCCGCAACCGGATGGGCCGAGCATCGAGAAGAACTCGCCGGAGGCGATGGAGAAGTTTGCATCGGCCACCGCCACGTCGTCGTCGAAGCGCTTGGTGACGTGATCGATCTCGATCACGGCCGAGCCGGGGTTCGGGGCGGACGGCGGCGCCGAAGTCTGATCGGTGCTGATCGGTGCTCGGGTCTCGCTCAGCGTCAGGCCTTTCGTCCGCAGGGGCCGGAATGCAACAGGATCGCAGGTTCTACCGCCATGGGGG
>JAYUBX010000600.1:0-4669 GCA_043740665.1 Candidatus Neomicrothrix sp. | reverse complement strand
TGGGCATCGTGCAGGCGACCGGCACGGTTCGAACGACGGCGCAGGGTGCCCGGTTGACCCTGCCGCCGCGATTCGACGGCGTCGTCCTGTGACCGATCCTCCCGTCACCGATCCGGTGACACCTCCGCGGTCGCGTTGGCGTCGTTTGGTGGGTCCCGCGCTGGCCCTGATCGTGGTGCTGGGGACCTTCGGCTTCGTGCTGCCGCAGGTCGCTGACTATGCGTCGGTGTGGGCGACCATCCAGACGCTGTCGGTGGCCGATCTTGTCCTGCTGGTCGGACTGGCAACCTGGAACCTGGCGTCGGTCGGCCCCATGCTCACCACTGCCTTTCCGGGCATGCGCTTCTGGCAGGCCATGACGGTGGCCCAAACCGGCACCCTGCTGTCGAGCGCGCTGCCGGGCGGCGAGGTCGTCGCCTACGGCGTGCAGTACCGGATGTATCGCAGCTTCCGCCTCACCGTGTCCGAAGTCGCGCAGGGCCTGGTCATCTCCGGGATGTTCGACAACTTCGCCAAGTTCTCGATGCCCGTCATCGCTTTCGTGTGCATCCGCTTCACCGGTGACTCGACCAACGGCCTGGCCCTCGTCGCGATCATCGGGTTCGGCCTGCTCATCGGGTCGATTGGGCTGGCGATCGGCGCGCTGCGCAGCGAGGATTTCGCCCGCCGTCTGGGTGAGTGGCTGCAGCGTCGGTCGGTTCGCCTGCTGGGCTGGTTCAAGCGACCACCGCTCGAAGACTTCGGGCTGCGGGTGGTCGAGTTCCGTCGCGAGTCGCTGGGCCTGCTGCGCCGACGATGGAAGCGGCTGACGTTCGCGGCCTATCTCAGCGAGCTCTCGGTCTACCTGGTGCTGTTGGCTTCGCTGCGCACGGTTGGCATACCCGAGTCGACCGTCTCGTGGAGCGTGGTGTTGGCCTGCTTCGCACTGGTGCGGATCCTGCAGTCGGTTCCGATCACGCCGGGCGGCATCGGGGTGGTCGAGCTGGGCCTGACCGGTGCGTTGGTCGCCGCCGGCGGCGAGCGGGCCAGCGTGGTGGCCGGCGTGTTGGTGTTCCGCGCCCTGACCTGGCTGCCGCCCATCGTGCTCGGCCCGATCTTCTACGGGTTCTGGAAGGCGAAGATGGCCCGGTCAGGAGAAGATCCCGAGGTGGTCCCCCTGAAGGCCGAGTTGGTGGCCGAAGCCGAGCAAGAGGGGCTGGCGGCCTACGACGAGCGCTCGTAGCGCCAGCCGTCGGCCAGCATCCACAGACGGTGCCGCCCGCCGGGTCGGTCGGCGACCTGGTCGTCGTAGCCCGAGTCGCCGTGATACAGCGCGACGGCACCGCCGTCGACGAGCGCGAAGCGAGTGGCGAACCATTCGGGTGGTCGGGCGGCCAGGGTCGCCAACGCCTCGGCGGTGGTGGCAAACGGGGCGAGTTGTTCGAGCGTGATCCAGGTCGGCGGCGAGAGCTCGAGCTCGAGTGCGTTGCGGCCCCGCATGGCTTCGGCTGGCGTCATCCAGGCATGGCCGTGGATCTCGCCGCCGTCGATCTGCACGATGCCGGGCGGTGCGGGAGCAGCGAAGAAGAAGGTGGCGAAGCGCTTCGGGGCGATCGGCGGGGGAGTCCAGTGGGCGAACCACACCAGCGAGTCAAGATCGACGGCGAGGCCTGATTCCTCGGCCGCTTCGCGCACCGCGGCGCGGCGGGCGGCTCGTTCGAGCACGTCGAAGTCGGCGACCGGGTCCTCGTCGTCGGCATAGTCGCCTGGATCGAGGCGTCCACCGGGCCACACCCACATGCCGCCGGCAAACTCGAGCTTCGAGTTGCGCCGCAGCATCAGCGTCTCGACACCGTCGTCGCCGTCTCGCAGCAACACGACGGTGGCCGCCGGGATCGCCGGCGGCACCTCGTCGGGTTCGGTCGTTGGGTTCGTCGTCGGGTCGGTCGTCATGTCAGGAGAGGCCGATGGCGCGGAGCATCGACGGGGGCACCGACGAATCGCCGGCCGCCAACATGGCGGCCCGCTCGACGTTGACGATGTCGAGGTGGCGGTCGGTCCAGGTGTCCCATGGGCCGGGTGGGATGGCGCCAGGGTCCCCCTCGGCATCGACGCAGGCGTAGAGGTAAGCCTGGAGGGCCAGCACGTCGTCGGCGCCACCGATGGGGCCGATGCCGGGCACGATGCGCGTGGCGAGTTCGGTGAGGTCGCCGAGGGCATTGGCCCAGCCGTCGGGGTCGCCGTCGAACGCATTGGGTGTCGTGCCGAACGTGCACATCGCCCCGGCGAACAACACATCCGCGCTCGGCACCGACAGCACCAGGTTCTCGAGCATCTGGCCGCTGGTCGGCACGGCGCACACGACGGTCGTGAGCCAGGCGGCGACGTCGACGGTGTGCGAGATGGGGCGGGTTGCGAACTCGTCGTCGAACTCGTCGGCCCACTCGGGAAACAGCCGGCGGTAGCCCTCGACGTTCGGCGGCTGGTCGAGCAGCGCGCTGGTCTGTGACCGGCCGTAGCGGGCCGCCATCCAGAACACGGACGAACCGCCGACGTACTCGACGTGGCTGCTCGACAGCACCGCCCGGCGGATCGGAGCGCCGAGCTGCTCGATGGCCGCGTGCAGTGGCAGGGCTTGCGATGGGGTGAGCAAGGTGTCGACGACGGTCGCCCCGTCGTTCTCGATCACGACACCGGCGTTGGTTCGGCCGTGCCCGCTGGGTCGCTGCCACCACGCGAACACCCCGGGAGCGAGTTCCTCGAGCGAGGATGCGGCATCGAGGGAGTCAGGGGGCACGGCGGTCAGGATATCGGTGATGCGCGATGCTGGTCCGATGCCCGTGATGGACGTCGACCAGCTGAACCAGTTCTTCGACGGCGCCTTCGATCGCGAGCGCACCTATCTCGTCGAGCACGTCGAGGAGGGACGCCTGCGGGCCCGGCAGCCGGTCGAGGGCGTGATGCTGCGGCCTGGCGGCACGGTGTCGGGCCCGACGCTCATGACTCTGGCCGACGCCGCCGCCTACGGGCTGATCTTGGCCCACATCGGCCCGGTCGAGCTGACGGTCACCAGCAGCCTCAACATCGTGTTCCTGCGCAAGCCGCAACCGGCCGACGTGATCGCCGTCGCCGAGTTCCTGAAACTCGGTCGCAAGTTGGCCGTGGTCGACGTGCGCCTCTACTCCGAAGGCATCGACTCGCCCATCGCCCAGGCCACCGTCACCTACGCCATTCCGTCGGGCATGGGCGGCTGACGGGTTCAGGTCAGCAGTTCGGGGTGTTGGGCGGCGATCATGCGACGGATGCCGTCGTGCCAGTCGACCGTGGTCGGCCCCAGCAGCTCGAGTCGCTTGGTGTTGTCGATGGTGACCCCACCGATGGTCTCCTCGGTCACCTCGAACGACGGCTCGATGCCGGCCAGCCGACCCATCTCGACGACCCACTCCTCCAGCGCGACCTGCTGATCGCCACCCCAGTTCACGATGGTCGCCGGCACGTTGGCCGCGGCGAGCAGGCCGGGGATGCTGGCGATGATGTCGTCTTCGTGGACCGGGTTGAACAGGTTGGGCTGATCGGGGTGCACGGCGATCGGCTGACCGGCCAGCAGCATCTCCAGGTGGAAGAGCGGCCAGCCGCCGTTCTCGCCGTAGGGCACATTGAGCCGGGCGATGGTGGTGGGCAGGCCGAGCTGGCGGGCTTCGGTGCGCACGACTGCCTCGGTCGCGATCTTGGCGATCGAATAGGTCGGCAGCATGACCCGGTGGTTGTCGCCCAGCGGATCGGTCTCGACAAGTTGATGGGCGCCGGCGTGGCCGTAGACGCCGGTTGACGAGCAGTGCAAGAAGGCGGTGGCGGTGCGGCAGTGGGCCATCAGCAGGCCGGCCGCTTCGGCGTTGCCGCGTAGGTCGACCTCCCAACGGTTCGATTTCACGACGGCCAGGTTCAGCACGTAATCGACGTCGTCGGGCACGTCGCCGAAGTCGCCAGCGGCCAGGTCGGTGGGGATGCAGGTGACTCCCAACGCCTCGAGCTCGGTCCGCGTGGCGGGGTCGCGGAAGCGGGCGAGCCCGATCACGTCGTTGTTGGCGGCCAGCGCCCGGGTGACGGGCAGGGCGACCTGGCCCGACGGCCCGGTGATCAGGATGCGTTTGCCTTCGAGCGGCTCGGCCATGTCGATTCCCCCTGCTACGAAACGAGAACCTGTTCTCGTTTAGCTCCACGGTAGCCGCATCGCCCGGGCGGGGATCACCGCAATGGCGGCACCTCCTGGTAGAGTGGACGGGTACGACTGATCGTCACCTGCGCGCAGAGGCATGCGTGGGCCCTCCCTCGGAGCGGCCGGTGCCGGCGCCCGATCAGCCACTAGGACAGCGTGCTGCCTCTTCCGCCGTCCCACGCTCACGAGCCGGACGCGACGCGTCCCGCCATTCCAGGAGAACTACGTGCCCACCACCTTCGCCGATCTCGGCGTACCCGCGTCCATCGTCAGCCTGCTTTCTGCGCAGGGCATCGAGACCGCGTTCCCTATCCAAGCCATGACCCTTCCCGACGCCCTCGCCGGCCGCGACCTGTGCGGCAAGGCCCCGACCGGGTCGGGCAAGACCATCGCCTTCGGCATCCCCATGGTGGCCCGCGTCGGTCAGGCCGAACCGCGCCGCCCGAAGGGTCTGGTCCTCGTGCCGACCCGAGA
>JAYUBX010000599.1:0-4494 GCA_043740665.1 Candidatus Neomicrothrix sp. | reverse complement strand
CCAGGTTCTGGCCCGCGACGAGGCCGACGTGTACGCGGTTTACGACACGAGCCACGTCTGGGGCAGCAGTTCGAGCGACTTTGACGCACAGGTGAACCGGCTCCAGGACCTTCTCGCCGCCGGTACGATCGACGCGACCGGATATGCCGCTGGCCTTGACGTGCTGATCAACGGACCGTCGCCGGTTGTTCTCGCTCCGAGCGGCGGAGTATCGGCCGAAAGCATTCACACGCTGGCCGCGCCGACGAGGGTCACCATTTCGGGGACGATCCTGTGGACCGACGGCGCCGGCGGCACGCACCCGGTCCCGCTCGCGCCTATCGAGGTTTACGCCACCGACGCAACGACCAACAAGCTTCTGACGGCAACACCCGCGACTACCGATTCGACCGGCCGTTACTCGATCGACGTCACCCCTGATGCGACGCTCACGAGTCTTTTCATCAAAGCCTATGCCCGGTCGCCCTACGACGACGTCCAGGCTCAGACGGCGGGCGCCACGACCTATTCGATGAAATCGACAGCCAAGCCCGTGGCGGGAGCGGCGCTCACGCTCGACAAGACGGCCGGCAACGCCTTGACCAATGAACGCGCTTTCGCCGTTGACTGGGCGATGGTCGACGTCGGTGCTTACACCTCGACCCTTACCGGCAAGTCGCTTCCCAGCCTGAAGACGATCTTCCCGCAGATTCCTGCCCCCGGAAACAACCCGGTCTCGTTCTTCTCGTCGACAAACAAGCTCAAGCTGATGAACGTGCGCAACACGGCATGGAACCAGCCCGACGTGACCGACCACGAGTACGGACACTACGTGGCCAGCGTCTACAAGATCGTCGATAGCCCCGGCGGTAGCCACACCACCGGCAGCAATAACGCCGTGGCCGCAGGCAAGAAGGGGGGCATTGGCCTGGCTTTCAGCGAAGGCTGGGCGACGTATTTCGCGATCTCGGGTCAGGATGCCAGCAACGCCTCGGCGCAGGGCGTGCCGACCTACGGAGATCACAGCTACAACGGGCTGGGAACCTACAGTCTCGACACCCTCGCGGCTAGCGGCAACGCGACGGGCGAAGACGACGAGGGCTCTGCTGACGGCGTGCTCTGGAACATGTATCTGACCAGCAAGGATGCGACAAGCTCGCTGCACTACACCGACAAGACGATCTTCGACCTTCTCACAGGCGCCAAGACGACGACGATCGGCGCCGTCTGGGAGGCCGCCGCCGCCAAGCTCGACAACAAAGGCAAAACCCAGCTCGGCAAGATCTTCAGCGATATGATGATCGCGCCGACTCCCACCGCGCCGGCCGACCACGTCGATATCAAGCCCAGCGACCCCATTCCTACCTTCACCTGGACGAATAACGGTGGCGGAGCGCCCAATCCTCTCAACGAGTTCAAGGTCTTGTTCTTAAGCAACGACTACTCGAAGAAGGTTTTTGAATCGCCAGTCGGCGAGACCACGGTCGGGGCCGCGACGAGCAGTTTCAAGCCCACGGCCGACGAGTGGAAGACCATCACCGACGGTGGACCGCGGCTTCACTGGGTCGTCGAGGGGAAGAACAAGTCGGCACCGGCGACTCCCGGAGGCACGCTCGGATATTACTGGAGCCCGGCCCGCACCATCGGCGCGCAGGTTGGGATTGCCTTCGTCATCGACGTCACGGGAAGCATGTCGGGCGAGATCGCCGGCGTTCGCGACGCCTTGCAAAGCTACATTGACGAGGTCGCCGCGACTGTCCCCGCAGGGGATCCGGCTCCGACGATCGAACTGATCACGTTTCGGGACTCGCCCGCTGTCGTTATCACTTCGAACGACCTGGCGGCAGTGCGCACCGCCGTTGCGGGACTTGGTGCCTCCGGAGGGGGTGATTGCCCCGAGCCCAGCGCCAACGCCTTGCAGGTTGCCGCCGCAGACATCGGCCCGGGGGGTACCGTCCTGCTGGCGACCGATGCCTCTTCCGACCCTGGGATCGACATCTCGGCCGTCATCACCCAGCTTCGCGCCAAGGGCGTGAGCGTCAACGTCAACATCTCGGGAGACTGCAGCGGCATCGACAGCCTTGACAGCGGTCCCACGCTCGCCTCGCTGCGGACGACGAAGGTCGTCACCGATAGCAGCGCCGTGAAGTGTGACAGCGATGGCCAGGTCGTCTCAACTCACCTCACGAAGCCGACCCCGGCGACGCCAGCGCCCGCAGTCGCTACGACAGTCACAATCATCCCCGGGCCGAAGGCTCTCGAAGGCGGGATCGGCGACGACACTCCCGAAGATCCGCTCGGCCCCATCGACGTCACTCTCGGCGCACCGATAACCATCATGGGGAACACGATCGACACTGCCACTCCCCTGATCGTCAACGGCTCGGCCACCCGAGGATTGACAGGTACGGGGACCGCTCTGCCCGACATCTTCAGCGTCGCCCTCAAGGCCGGAGTCACCTACGCCGTCGAGGTCAACGTCGAGGCGGGCGACCCGCCGCTCGTCGAGGTGCTCGACCGCGACGGCACAACCGTCCTCGGCTCTCATCAGACCTTCACGCAGCTTGACTCGGGCCAGATTCTGAACAGGTACGTCATCGCCGTCACTCCGGCGGCCGACGGCACTTATTTCATCAGGCTCACCGGCTCCGCAGCGGGCACGAACCCTTCCTTCTATACCCTGCGAGTCACACCCGACCCGCTCGCGGCTGCCACGTCTTCGGTGGTCGCGTTCTCGTCGGTCTCCGCCCAGACTGGCGGTTCTTTCTCGGTGCATGATGAGGTCAAGGGCGGGATCACAACAGCCTACATCGCGGCGATGTTCAACGCGATGTCGAGCACACTCGGACCGGCCGTCGTTTCGGCCAGTCCCATTAACCTTCCCCAATCCCAGACAACCACCATTGTTATCACCGGGCGGAAGACCAACTGGCGGCAAGGCCAGACGACGGTCGCGTTCCCTGACGGTGGGATCACCGTGCAGAGTGTCACGGTGACCTCACCGACCACGCTCACGGCCGTGCTCACGACCGCGGCGGACGCCAAGCTTGGCTTCAAGAGTGTCGTGGTCACCTCGAAGCTCGGTACCAAGTCGGAGACAGCCAAGGGAAGTAATGTAGTCGACGTCAATGCCCCGATCACCTCAGCCACGCTTTTGAGCGTCACGCCCGGGAACCTGTCGCGAGGTAACACCACCGACGTCGTCATTCTCGGTGCCAATACCACCTGGGGGAGCACTTCCAAGGTAGGGCTGGGGCCGGGAGTGAAGATCAATTCGTTCAAGGTCGTCTCCCCGACCGAGATCGACGCCAACGTCACGATTGACCCCTCGGCACAGATCGCCTTCCGCACCGCGAGAGTCAACACAGGGACAGGGAGCGACGTGACGAGTCGCGCACTGTTCATCGACATCGGCGCACTCGCTATCCCCGTGATCGTCGGGCTGACTCCGACGGCCGGTCACCAGGGAAGCACCCTCGACGTCGCGATCACAGGAGCCAACACTCACTTCGTCGCGGGCTCGACCCACGCCGACTTCGGGACGGGCGTCAGCGTGATCTCCCTGACAGTGACCGACCCGACTCACGCCACGGCTCACGTCACCGTCGCAGCCGACTCTCCGTTAGGCTTCCACGACGTCTTTGTGACCACCGGCGCGGAGTCGGCCGCACTCTTGCGCGGCTTCTTCATCGATGTGTCGGGAGCAGCCGGTTCCCTCGTGTCCGTCACGCCCGGCACCGTCATGCAAGGCGGCTCGACCGTGGTCACCATCCACGGCTCGAACACCCTGTTCGATGTCACCGCCACCGTCAGCTTCGGAGATGGGATCACGGTGGTGAATACGACGGTCATCGACCCGACCGACATTGCCGTCACTATCGTGGCCGCACCCGATGCTCCCCTCGGCCCCCACGACGTCACCGTGACGACCGGAACTGATATTCAGACCCTCCCCGGCGGGCTCACGGTCGCGATCTCGACACCGCCGCAGGTGGTCAGGCTGGTGCGCATCGACCCGTCGGCACACCAGCCGACCTACCTGATCGTCTTCTACACTCAGCCAATGGATCCGAAGTCGGCAGGTTCGGCTAAAAACTACGTGGTCGTCGATACCGGTCCCGACCGCAAGCTTGGCACTTCCGACGACCAATTCGTCAAGCTGGCCGGTGTGAAGTACAACTCCAAAAACTCCACGGTGACGATCGCCACGCAAGATCACCTCCTGTTCCGGCACACATACGCGATCATCATCAAGAGTGGCGGCACAAGAGTTGGAGGTGTAATGAGTGGTGATGGCGTGCCACTTGACGGCTCAGGCAAAGGGAATCCCGGCACGAACGCCAAGATCAAGTTCGGTCCGGGCAAGCACGTCACTGGCCTGGCACACCCAGTTCCTCCTCCCCTCGTCCTCGTTCACTCGATCAACAGTATCGGGACCAAGGGGCACAGCAGCGTCCCGCGTCCCTCTTCGTTCCATTCGGTAGCAGCCGGGAAACGAGGGAAATGAGATGACAG
>JAYUBX010000598.1:0-8782 GCA_043740665.1 Candidatus Neomicrothrix sp. | reverse complement strand
GAGTATCCTCGGACATGGTCACCTCGGCAGTCGCCCTGTCCGAGCCGGCAACCCGCCGCAACGTGCGGCGACGGATCCTCTTCGCCTTGGCCGTGACGGTCGTGGCGATCGCGCTGCTGGTCGTCGCCGCGTGGTTGGCCCTCGCTGACCGATCGACCAACGCGGTGCAGCAGAACGGGGTGAAGACCGAGGCCACCGTCGTCGCGATCGTGAGCGCACCGAGCGGGCGAGGGCAGTTTGCGGCCGGCTCGGCGACCGTGCAGTTCCCGGTCGACGGCCAACCGCGGCAGGCATCCATCAACACGGGTACCAACATCAGCGACGTGCAACAGGGTCAGACGCTGGCGATCGTCTACGACAAGACCGACCCGTCACGCGCCGAGATCCAGGGAGTGCGGGCTTCGAGCACGGGCCTGCCGTTCGTGCCGGTGGTGTTCGTCGGCGTCCTGATGGTGGGGATGGCCGTCGTGGCGACCCGTCACGTGTTGGCCCTGCGGCGACTGCTGGGCTCGCAACCGTGGACACCCGTCGCGTGCCGGATCGAGCAGGTGCCGGTCGGGCGAGGCGGCACGCGAGTGGTGGTCAAGCTCGATACGGCGGACGGCATCCGGATCATGGAGACCATCGGCCTCAACCGGGTCGATCCCGGCATCGAACCCGAGGCCTGGGTCGTCGGTCTGCCCGCCCGGCGGTTGGCGGTGGCGCTGCCCGGGGGCGGCCACATCGTCTACCTGCGCAGCGTGCGTACCCGTTGAGCCCGAACTCCGGACCTCAGAGGCGGACGATCTGCCCACCGTCGATGGCGACGATCTGACCGGTCATCCAGCGGGCGTCATCAGACAGCAGGAAGAGGCAGGCCCCGGTGAGATCGGCCGGGGTGCCCAGCCGCTTGATCATGAGGGATTCGACCAGCGGCTCGAGGAACATCTCGGGCACCACTTCGCGGGTGGCACTGGTGTCGGTCGGACCCGGGGCGATGGCGTTGACCCGAATGCCGCGATGGGCCAGTTCGGCCGCCATGTTCACCGTCAGGCTGTTGACGCCGGCCTTGGCGATCCCGTAGAAGCCACCGGCCATCCAGGCGGCAGTCGACGACTGGTTGACGATGGCCGCCCCTTCACGACCCTGCATCGCCCGGTAGCACGCCCGGGTCACGATCAGGGCGCCATGCATGTTCACCTCGAAGAACCGGCGGTAGTAGTCGAGGTCGACCTTCATCAGCGATTCGATCTTCATACCGGCGTAGATCGCGGCGTTGTTGACCAGACAGTCGATCCCGCCGAAGGCATCGACGGTGGCGGCGGCCATGGCCTCGGTGCTGTCGGGGTCGGCGACGTCGACGGCGACCGCCAGGGCGGTTCCGTCGTCGGCGTTGATGGCGTCCGCCACCCGGGTGGCCTGCTCGACGTTGAGGTCGGCGACCACCACGCTCGCGCCCTCGGCGGCCAGGGCCCGGGCGTAGGCCTCGCCGATGCCCTGCCCTGAACCGGTCACCACGGCCACCTTTCCGTCGAACCTCATTGCGTCCCCCTCGAAGGTCAGACTCACTTTTCGAACCACCGTTCGGTGGATCGGATTTATGGTTCACTATGCCAGATGACTGCCAGGGGGAGCCATGTCGACTGATGAAGCACCGCACCCGGTGTGGCGCGAGGAACGGTTACTGATCGACGGCACCTTGGTGCCCGCCCGTGGTGGCGGGAACTTCGACAACGTCAACCCCGCCACCGAGCAGGTGCTCGGCGTGGCGGCCGATGCCGTGAGCGCCGATATGGAAGCGGCCATCGGGGCGGCTCGTCGGGCCTTCGATCAGTCGACCTGGTCGACCGATGTGGCGTTCCGGGTGCGTTGCCTGCGGCAATTGAGCGATGCGATGACTGCTCACGTCGACGAGTTGCGCGCCATGACGGTCGCCGAGGTCGGGGCTCCCGTGGCACTGACCTACGGCCCGCAACTCGAGGCGCCGATCGAAGGCATCGGATGGGTCACCGATCTGGCCGAGGCCTATCAGTGGACCGAGGAACTGGGCGTCGCCAAGCCGTTCGGTATTGCCAGCCGGCGCACGGTCCACCGCGAAGCGGTCGGGGTGGTCGGGGCGATCACGCCATGGAACTTCCCGATGCAGATCAACCTGGCCAAGGTCATTCCGGCTCTGGTCGCCGGCAACACCGTCGTGCTCAAGCCGGCGCCCGACACGCCGTGGACGGCGACGCTGCTCGGGCGCCTGGTGGTCGAACAGACCGACATCCCGGCCGGTGTGCTGAACGTGGTGACCTCGTCGAATCACGAACTGGGCCAGCAACTGGCGGATGATCGGCGGGTCGACCTGGTGTCGTTCACCGGTTCGACCGTGACCGGTCGACGGGTGATGGCATCAGCTGCGGCGACCATCAAGCGGGTCTTCCTCGAGCTGGGCGGCAAGTCGGCGACCATCGTGCTCGATGATGCCGACGTAGCCGAGGCCGCCGGCACCACCGCCTTCCAAGTCATGACCCATGCTGGTCAGGGGTGCGCGATCACGACCCGATTGGTGTTGCCTCGCGCCCGGCTGGACGAGGGGATCGAAGCGGCGGTGGCGATGATGGGGGCGCTGACCTACGGCGACCCGACCGACTCGACGGTGATGATGGGTCCGCTCATCAGCGAACGGCAGCGGCAACGAGTGCTCGGCTACATCGAAACCGGACAGCGCGAGGGGGCGACGGTCGCGGTCGGCGGCGGAATCCCGTCGCACCTGCCGACCGGCTACTTCGTCGAGCCGACGATCCTGATCGACGTCGACCCCACGTCGACCGTCGCCCAGGAAGAGATCTTCGGCCCGGTGTTGGTCGTCCTGGCCCACGATGGCGACGACGACGCTGTCGCCATCGCCAACCAATCGGTCTACGGCCTGTCCGGTGCCGTCTTCGGGTCGATCGACCGGGCTCGGGCCGTCGCCGCCCGCATGCGCACCGGAACCGTCTCGATCAATGGCGGCCTCTGGTACGGCCCCGACGTGCCCTTCGGCGGCTACAAGCAGAGCGGCATCGGCCGCGAGATGGGCCGAGCCGGCTTCGAGGAGTACCTCGAGACCAAGTCGACGGCGGAGCCGGCATGACCGAGGTGTGGCGAAGCGGCCATCAGACCACGGTCGACCAACTGCTCACTCGACGCCTCGAGTCCGACCCCGACGGCGAGTACCTCGACGTGTGCGGCACCAAGCTCAGTGCTGCCGAGGTGGCGTCGAGTTCAGCTCGGCTGGCCAACGCGCTGCGGCAGCTGGGGGTCGAGCCCGGCGACCGTGTCGCCACCCTGATCGAGAACTCGGCCGAAGCCACGTTGGCGTGGTGGGGGGCGGTCCGGTCGGGCGCCATAGCGGTACCCATCAACACCGCCTACAAGGGTGAGTACCTGCGTCACCAGCTGGCCGATTCGGGCGCACGCGTGCTGGTCGTCGAGGCCGCTCTGGTCGATCGCGCCGCCGCGGTGGCCGCCCAGGTCGACACGCTTGACCACGTGGTGGTGATCGACGAGCACGACCACGAGCTGGTTGGCGCCACGACCCATCGGTGGACCGACCTGCTCGGGGCAAGCGACGAGTTGGCGACCATCGACGTGCGCCCGTCCGACCTCGCCACCTTCATCTACACCGGTGGCACGACCGGCCCGTCGAAGGGCTGCATGCTCAGCCACAACTATCACGAGGCCCTCACCCGCCAGATTGGCATCTGCTGGGGGCGTAGCGCCGATGACGTCGTGTGGACGCCATTGCCGCTGTTCCACTTCAACGCCATCACCACCGCGGTGCTCGGCCCCCTGGTGTGGGGCGGTCGCGCCGCCATCTACAACCGGTTCTCGGTCTCGAACTTCTGGCCCGAGATGAACCGGGTCGGCGCGACGGTCACGTCGACGCTCGGCACCATGGCCTACCTGCTGGCCCACGACGTCGACCGGCCCGAGATGCCGCAGTCGGGCGCACCCGAAGCCAACACCACGCTGCGCCTGATCGGGGCGGCACCCATGCCGGTCGAGGTCGACGACGTCATCCGCAGTCGGTTCGGCGTGACCACGTTCAGCGGCGCCTACGGCGTCACCGAGGCCAGCCTCATCTCGTGGCAGCCGCCGGGCGTGCGCAATCGCCCGAACGCCGCCGGCGTCGTGAATGACAAGTATTTCGACGTACGGATCTTCGACGACAACGACAACGAAGTGGCGCCCGACACCGAGGGCGAGATCGTGATCCGGCCCAAGCGGCCTGAGGTCATGTTTGCCGGCTATTGGGGTCGACCCGAGGCCACCGTCGAGACCAGTCGCAACTGGTGGTACCACACCGGCGACATCGGCCGAGTCGACGCCGACCGCTATCTGTACTTCATCGACCGCAAGGCCGACTACCTGCGGCGCCGGGGCGAGAACATCTCGAGCTTCGAGGTCGAGCGGGTGCTCATGGGTCACGGCGCCCTGGCCGACGTAGCGGTCCACGCGGTGCTCAGCGACCTGACCGAGGACGATCTGAAGATCACCGCCACCCGCGCCCAGGGGTCGAGCCTGACCGAGGACGAGCTGTTCCGGTGGTGCATCGACGAGCTGCCCTACTTTGCCCTGCCGCGCTACATCGAGTTCCGGGCCGAGCTGCCGCGCAGCCCGGTCGGCCGCGTGCTCAAGCGCGAGCTCCGCGACGAAGGCGTGACTCCCGAGACGTGGGACGCCGACGAGTCCGGCATCACCTATGCGAAGCGCTGACCGGCCGGCCCGGCCGAGCCCCGTTCAGGCGGTGGCTTGTTTGGCGAGGGCGCCGAGGTCGGCGCCGATCTGCTTGGTGAACCGGCCCTTGTCGTAGGGCTTGGTGGTGACGTCGTGGCCTTCGGCCTCGGCCCGCAGCGCACCGACGGTCGACTGCTCACGCGAGCGATGGACAAACGGGTCGAACGAATACCACCGAGCCGCGTTCTCGAAGCTGATCTTGTTGAGGTCGGCGTCGGAGACGTCGGCCGCGACTCGCGCCAGTTCTTCGGGGGCATTCGGCCACGACGAGTCGGAGTGCGGGTAGTCGCACTCCCACGCGATGTTGTCGATGCCGACCTGATCGCGGAGCTGGATACCGATGGGGTCGGCGATGAAGCAGGTGAGGAAGTGCTCACGGAAAACGTCGCTCGGCAAGCGGTCGCCGAAGTCCTGCCCGGTCCAGAGGTGGTGCATGTCGTAGGTGCGATCGAGCCGGTCGATGAAGTAGGGGATCCACCCGGTGCCGCCCTCGGACAGGGCGATGCGGATGTCGGGGAACTGCTTGATGACCCGTGACCACAGCAGGTCGGCCGCCGCCGCGCAGATGTTCATCGGCTGCAGGGTGATCATCACGTCGATCGGGGCATCGGGTGCCGTGACGGCCAGCTGGCCCGACGACCCGAGATGGATCGACAGCACGACGTTCTCGTCCACCAGCGCCTTCCAGAGTGGGTCCCAGAAGTCGCTGTGGAAGCTGGGGTAGCCCAGCGTGGACGGGTTCTCGGTGAAGGTGAGCGAGTGCACGCCCTTCTTCGCCAGGCGCCGCACCTCGGCGGCCGCCAGCTCGGCGTCCCACAACACCGGCAGTCCCATGGGGATCATGCGGCCCGGGTAGGTGCCGCACCACTCGTCGACGTGCCAGTCGTTGTAGGCCCGGATCACGGCGAGGGCGAGATCCTTGTCTTCGATGCCGGCGAACAAGCGACCGCTGAACCCCGGAAACGACGGAAAGTTCATCGACCCGAGCACGCCGCCCGCGTTCATGTCCTTGATGCGTTCGTGGATGTCCCAGCAACCGGGGCGGATCTCGTCGAAGGCGGTCGGCTCGATGCCGTACTCCTCCTTGGGTCTTCCGGCGACGGCGTTGAGGCCGATGTTGGGGATCTTGGCCCCCTCGAACATCCACACGTCGGCGCCGTCGCGGGTACGGCGGACCCGGGGCGCTCGGTCGCGGTACTGCTCGGGGATGTGGGCATCGAACAGGGTGGGCGGCTCGACGAGGTGGTCGTCGACGCTGATGAGGATCAGGTCTTCGGGGTTCATCGTGCTCCAGTGAACTATAATTCGAACTTCTGAACAACCACTTCAAAGTTGAATCGACATCGGGGGATTCGGGGATGAGTCACGAGTACGCATTGCGGATGTTTCCCGTGCCCGTCGATCTCGGTATCGCCGAGCCAGATCGCGCCGTCTCGTCGGTCACCCACGGCACCCGCAGCGGGCTCGAGGGCCAGGGCGGCGATGGCACCAGTTGGTGGCAGGGCGGCGGCTCGATGCACGACGACGCCGTGCAGGGGATCACCATCTATCCGCCGACTCGAGGGTTGGCCACCCAGGGCGATCCGTTCGAGCCGGTGAAGATCGGCATCCTGATCGACATGGACCTCAACCAGTTGCTGGCCGACTGGATCGACCCCACCATCCTGGCCATCGAGGACGCCATGAACGAGGGTGTCTGGGCCCGCAGCCCGGTGCAGATCGTCATCGCCGACGCGCGCGGCCTGCCCCGCGAGAACTACCGCAAGGTGATCGAGGGCTACCGCTGGCTGGTCGAGCAGGGCTGCGTCGTCGTGCTCGGGCCCATGATCTCGGACAACTCGCTGGTGCTGCAGGACACCGCCAACGAGCTCGGGGTGGCCTGCATCGGCTGGACCGGCGCCCACCGGTTCGCGTCCGAGTACTGCTTCACCGTGGCCAACGGCGACATCCCGACCGAGGGCACGATGTGCGCCCAGTGGCTCAAGGCCCAAGGACTCGAGCGGGTAGGCCTCTTCTGGGAAGCCGGCTCGTCGGGCAAGGACTACGCCGACTATTTCCGCGACACGGCCATCCAGCTCGGCATGACCATCACCCGCGAGGTGAGGCTCGAACCGAACCCGGTCGGCTTGCAGGCCGACCTGGCCACCATGCGCGAGCTCGGCACGCAGGGGCTCTACTACGGCGGTTATGGCTACGCCACGTTCCACTTCGCCGACGCCCTGAAGGCGCTCGATTGGGATCCTCCTCGGGTGATGGGCACCGCCTTCATGTTCTATTCGAACAGCAACAAGTGGGCCGAGGGGCTCGAGGGTTGGCACGGGGTCGACCAGCTCGGCGAGGACGGCACCAACCCCAACTACAACGCCATGATCCGGCGCTTCGAGGCTCGGTTCGGCCGCAAGACAGCCAACGTGGTGGTGGCCCTGGCCTACGACACTGCCCGGGTGGCCATGCACGGCATCGCCAACGCCGCCATTCCTGCACCGAAGTACGTGAAGGAAGGCATGGAGAAGATCCGTTGGATGCCGGCGACCAACGGGGGACCGGGGTGCTACATCCAGTTCGGGCCGTGGGACCACAAGGGCTACAAGGGCGACTTCCTCACCATCCGTGAGCTGCGGGGTGGCGAGCTGCGCTTCGACGGCTACCACCGGCCCGAGTGGCCGTCGAACTCGACGGTCTAGGGTCCGCCCGTGGCGAACCAGAAGGTCTACATCCACGAGTTCATCGACATCATCGGGCACAACCGGGCCCGCTACATGCACCACATGACGGCCAACTGGTGTCCCGTCGCCCGAGATGAGCGCAACCAGTTGTGCCTCGGGGTGTGGGGCACGGTCGGCTCGACCGGATCGTGGCCGCAGACGGTCAACATGTGGGAGCTCGACGGCTGGGACGGCCTGCTCGGCAACTTCGCCCACGAACTGGTTGGATCTGGCCAGCAAGATCCGTCGCTGGCCGAGTGGTGGGCGGTCGCCGCCGGTCTGCGCCGGGGCGGCATCGATCGCATCGTGGTGCCTGAGCCGTGGACGCGTTCGGTCGACGAGCTGGTGACCGCCGGTGTGCGGGGCGAGCTCTACGCCCACGAGCTGGTCGCGGTACCGGCCGGTACCGCGCCCGAGTTCCTGGCGGCCGTGCACGACACCGCGGTCGCTGCTCACGCGGAACTGGGCCTCGACCTGGTCGGCGCCTTTCGAGTCGCCATGGTCAACGATTCGGAGGGAATCGTGATCTGGGCCATCCCCGACTGGACCACCTGGGCGGCCGTCGAGCAGGCCTGGCTCGCGGCCAGTTCAGGTCAGGGACCGCTGGCCGCCTGGCGCGCCGCGACTCTCGACCTGGGGGCCGACTGGCGGCGGACGCTGATGATCGACGCGCCACTCAGCCCGTTGCGCATCGGCCGACAGCCTGAGGTCGCCGACCGAATTCCACTCGCCCAGATCTGATCGGCCTCGACGCGCGAAAGTGTCCGGGTGACGAATCTGCCTGTTGTTGACCAGATCGCCGCCGGCCGCGGCGGTGAAGGACCCATGCTGCTGGTCGGCACCCGAAAGGGGGCATGGCTGCTGTCGGCCGACATCGAGCGCAGGTCGTGGACGGCGACCGAGCCCATGTTCCTGGGCCACATCGTGCATCACCTCGTGCTTGACCCTCGCGACCGCCGCACCATGTTGGCCGCGCTCAGCACCGGCCATCTGGGCCCAACCGTCTTCCGCTCGACCGATCTCGGACGGACGTGGCAGGAGGCCAGTCGTCCGCCCGCCTTTGCGTCGGGTGATCGACTCGGGCGAAGCCTGCGCAAAGTCTTCTGGCTCACCCCTGGCCACGTCGACCAGCCGGGTGTCTGGTACGCGGGTGGATCACCGCAGGGTCTGTTTCGCACCACCGATGGCGGCGACACCTGGCAGCCGTTCGCCGGCTGGAACGACCATCCGATGTGGGAGACGTGGTCCGAATGGCCCGACGAGAACACGCCCGATGGTTCGATGCTGCACTCGGTCATCGTCGACCCGCGTGACCCAGACCACCTGTATCTGGG
>JAYUBX010000597.1:0-2190 GCA_043740665.1 Candidatus Neomicrothrix sp. | reverse complement strand
GCCCAACGATCCGGCCAGTTCGACCCCCATGCGCATCAGGTCGCGATTGATGGTGGCTTCGAGCACGACCGGGGTGCCGGCCAGCGCCGCGGCCCGGGTTCCGACGCGATGCACCTGCACGTGGTCGGGGTGGCCGTAGCCGCCGTTGGGGTCATAGGTGGTGAGCACGTCGGCGTGCTCGTCGGTGAGGATGACGGCCAGGCGGGCTGCCGCCTCGCCGAGGTCGGCGTCGACGAACCGCACGCGGGTCGGGTCGCTGGTGCTGGTGCCGGTCGGTTCGGGAGCGCTGCCCGAGTCGGCGTAGCCCAACCATTCGAGCCGAGCGACGCCGAGGATGGCGGCCGAGGCTTCGAGCTCGTGCCAGCGCCGGTGGGCCAAGGCTTCGTCCCTCTCGAGGAAGTCACCCGCCACCAGACCCACATCGCCTCGCGTCGCCACCACCAGCACGACCCGATGACCGTCGGCCGCCGCCTTGGCCATCACTCCGGCGGTGAGCAGCGCCTCGTCGTCGGGGTGCGCGTGGAAGCACACGAGGGTCTGGGCCATGACCAGCAATCTTGCCCCATGGCCCCCTGCCGCCCGTGCCGGCGAAACCATGAGGAAGGAAAAAACGGGAGAAATGCTGAAACAAGCTCGGATTATCTCTTGTAATCAAACAAATGTTCGAGTATGGTCATGACATGGACACGGAGGCGGCAGCAGCAAGCGGGCGGTGGAACCTCAAGGCCGTCGAGACCGTGGTCGGGGGTTGGTGCGACCAGATCAATCCCGACCTGCTCACCGGCGTTCAGGCCGCGGCGGCGGCCGAGCGGCCGGCGGTCCTGAACCGCCGGCTGGCGGCCAAGCAGGCCTCGATGGCCGCTCGGGCGGCCGACTGCAACGCCACCGCGTCAGGCCCGCTCGGCCGAGGACGAAGCCGCCCGGGTCGCTCGCCTGCGGGCCGGGCGGCGGTGGCGTGAGTTCACCACCCCCGACGGTCACCGAGGGGTCGATGCCCGGTTCGTGCCCGAAGACTTCGCCGCCGTGCTGGCGATCATCGAAGCGTTCACCAACGCCCAGTTCGAACAGGCCCGTCGAGCCGGCGCCCCGCCAGAACCACGAGGCCTATCGGGCCGACGGTGTGCTGGTCGCCCTCGCCGCCGCCGGAGCATCGATCGGCCTCACTCCCACCACCGAGTCACCCGAGCCGACCGAGTCGCCTGCTCCGACGCCGCCGGCGGCTTCGACCAGTTCGCTGCGGCTGCCGGCTCCGGCGGTGTTGCCCGACCGGGTCCGGTGGTCGATGTGCGTGATCGTCGACGCCATCGCCCTCAAGCGGGGCTATGCGGCCGCCGGCGAGATGTGCGAGATCCCCGGCGTCGGCCCGGTGTCGGTCGACTGGGCCCGCAGCGTGATGGATGACGCCATCGTCGATGTGCTGGTGCACGACTCGGTCGACATCCGGGCCTATGCGTCAGCCACTCGCCACAAGCCCCGGCCGGTGCAGCTCGCCCTCATGGTGCGTGACCGGCACCTGCTCGGTGCCCGGTTGCCGGTGCGGCTGGCGGCTCCAAGGCGACCACTGCGACGACTTCGCCCGGGGCGGACCCACCGCGCTGGTGAACCTCAACGGGCTGTGCGATGTGCATCACGACGAGAAGACCCATCGGGGCGCGCGGCTCGAGTTCACCGACACCGAGCGACGGTGGTGGCCCCCGCCATCCCCGCCCGGATCCGTTCCGTGGTGCGCGCCCATCGGCGAGCACCTCTGCCGCTGGAACCTCGACCATCCGCCCGACGAGTCGCACGACAACCCAGCCGATGAAGCCGACGGCCGTCTGCCCTTCGACTGATTCCCGACGGGGATCGTGGTTGGTCGTCGCCAGGGTGATGCGATCCCGTTAGTTTGGAGGGGTTCGTATCCGGCCGGGTTCGAGCTGGTCGGCCACCAGCGCGAGAGGGGGAGACCATGGCGATGAGCGAGTCCGACGACGTTCGCCCCGGCGACGATCCGCGGGCCGACGCCACCTCGGGCCCCCTCAAGATCGCCCTGGTTTCCGACTGCTACGTCCCTCGGCTGGGCGGCATCGAGATGCAGGTGCACGACCTGGCCCAGAACCTGCAGAAGGCTGGTCACGACATCGTCGTGATCACGCCGACGCCGGGCGCTGATGTCGTCGACGGGGTGCGGATCCATCGCATGGACGTGCC
>JAYUBX010000596.1:0-14201 GCA_043740665.1 Candidatus Neomicrothrix sp. | reverse complement strand
GTGGCTCACAGCGACGTCAAGGTGTCGGGCCGGGTCGTTCCGGTGACGGATCCTTCTGCGGTCAGCCGCTTCGTAGCCGCCGCCGAACTCGCGACCGGCGCCCCGCCACCATCCGGCCCCTTCGATCTGTGGCGGTTGGAGCTCACCGAGGTCGTTCGGATCACTCCCGACGGTGATCACCTCACCATCGAAACGTGGCGTCCGGGCCAGCCTTGTCGCCGCATCGAACGGCGCTGACGGGCGTCGCGCCGACGGGCACGGTCACCTACGATCCCGGAACCCGGTTCCGATACCAACCAGGAGAGGTCTCATGCCCATCGACACCCTCATCGTCTACGCCGGCGTCTATGCCGACGTCGACACCGCGCTGCTCGACTACGCCGCGATCAAGGAGCTCCATAGCGAGGCCGACCTCATCGACGCCTTCGACGCCGCGGTGATCGAGCGCAACGACGACGGCAAGGTCAAGATCGTGAAGAAGCACGAGACGCCGACCCGTGCGCTCGGGGTCCTGGGTGGCGGCGTCGGCCTGGCCGCCGGCCTGGTGCTCGTGCTCTTCCCGGCCGCCGCCATCGGCGGCGGTCTGCTGGCCGGCACCACCGCCGGCGGAGCAGCCCTCGGTGCCCTGGCCGGCCACGCCGCCGGCGGCATGAGCCGCAAGGACTTGAAGGAATTGGGCGAGACCCTCGACGACGGTCAGGCCGCCCTGGTCATGGTCGGCGTGTCCGACATGCAGGCCAAGATCGAACGGGCCATGACCCACGCCGAGAAGACCGAGAAGAAGGAGCTCAAGGCCGATCGGGCCCAGGCCAAGAAGGACGCTGAGTCCGCCGAGGACTGATCAGGGACGCAGACGCCGTTGGCGGGCAGCCTCGAACACCACGAGGGTGCCCGCCATCGCCACGTTCAGGCTCTCGGCCCGACCGCTCATCGGAATGGTCACCAGCTCGTCGAGCCCGACCGCCAGCCCCGCCGGCAGGCCGTGCGCTTCGCTGCCGAGCACGATCGCCAACGGCCGGTCGAGGCTCGCCTGGTCGAGCGGCCGGCCACTCCGCGCCACGGTGCCCACCCGTTGCACCCCGGCGTCACCGAGCGCGGCCAGGACGATGGTCGGGTCCACGCCCTCGACGATGGGCACCAGGAACAGCGAGCCAGCCGACGATCGCACCGTCTTGGGATTGAACGGGTCGACCGATCCGGAGCAGAACACGACGGCGGCGACGCCGGCAGCCTCGGCTGAGCGAAGCAGCGTTCCGGCGTTGCCGGGGTCGGACACGTCGACCAACACCAATACCGGCAAAGTCGGAGCACCGTCGGCCAGGACCGCTTCGAGCGTGGACGGCCGACGCTCGACCACCGCGGCGAGCGGCGGCGGCGTGACGGTGTCGGTGATCCGAGCGAGCACACCGTCGGGTACCTCGATGAGCCGGGCGCCGGTCGCCCCGACTCGTATCGCCAGGGCGGCATCGGCGTCGACCAGCGGACGCCCGCGGTCGTGCAGGAGATGCGTCACCGACGCCCCGCTGTCGAGCGCGACCTCGATCAACGTGGCTCCCTCAACGAGGAAGCGACCCTGATCGAGACGCGCACTGCGGCGCCCCGAAAGGCGCCGCAGAGCACCGAACAGCGGGTTCTTGGCCGAAACCGGTTCGAACACCGGCCTACTAGGAAGCCTGGGCCTCGGCCGCGTTGGCGGCGAGGGCGACTTCGGCCAGCGCGGTGAATGCCGCCGGCTCGGTGACGGCCAGATCGGCCAGCACCTTGCGGTCGACGTCGACCTGGGCCAGGCGCAACCCGTTCATGAACCGGCTGTAGCTGATGCCGTTGAGCCGGCACGCCGCGTTGATGCGCTGGATCCAGAGCTTGCGGAACTCGCCCTTGCGGGCCCGGCGGTCACGGAAGGCGTACTGCCCGGAGTGCATGACCTGCTCGTTGGCGGCCCGGTACGAGCGGCTCTTGTTGCCGTAGTAGCCCTTGGCTTTCTCGAGGGTGCTGCGACGGTGCTTCTTGCTGGCGACCGCACGTTTGACTCTGGCCATCAGGGGCTCCTTTCAGGAGGGGGAAAGATTTCGATTCGGGAAGAGGCGCCGCGAGTGCTCGCGGCGATGGATCAGAGGCCGAGCTGGCGCTTCACGTGCGACAGATCGCCGCCGGTGAGCTCGGTCCGCTTGTTGAGACGACGCTTCTGCGTCGGGCTCTTCTTCTCGAGGATGTGGTTCATTCCGGCCTTGCGGCGCATGATCTTGCCCGAACCGGTGACTTTGAAGCGCTTGGCTGCGCCCCGGTGGGTCTTCATCTTCGGCATGGTTCTGCTCTTTCGTGGGGGCGGGGCGCCTGAGGGGCCCGGTGCCTGTTTGTCGGGGGTGAGACCCGGCACCCGACGGGTGCCGGGGACTCAGACCTCGTTCTCGGGGTTCTCGACGATTTCGTCGGGTTCGAGCTCGGCCACACCATCGGTGGCCAGGTTGGTATCGAGCTCGGACTCGATGATCTCGGTGATCGGAGGAAGGACCTCGGCAATCGGCGCGACGACCTCGGTTTCGGCTTCGGCGTTCGTCGTCACGTCAGCGTCGGTGTCAGGGCTCGAGCTGGTCTCGGCCGCTTCCTGCTCACGTTTGCGTTCGGCGATCTTGGCGGCCTGGGCCTTCTTGTCAGGGGCGAGCACCATGGTCATGTTGCGACCATCAAGCTTGGGGAAGACCTCGACCCGACCCGTGTCGATGACCTCAGCGGCCACCTCGTCGAGGATGCGCTTGCCCAATTCAGGGTGCTGCATCTCTCGACCACGGAACATGATTGTGACCTTGACCTTGTGGCCTTCTCCCAAGAACTTCTCGACCTTGCGGGTCTTGGTGTCGAAGTCGCCGTGCCCGATCTTGGGCCGGTACTTCATCTCCTTGACCACGACGTTGGTGCTCTTGCGGCGGGATTCCTTGGCTCGTTGTGCAGCCTCGTACTTGTACTTGCCGTAGTCCATGATCCGACAGACCGGCGGGTTGGCCTTGTCGGCCACCTCCACCAGATCGAGTTCGAGCTCACGAGCCATGGAAAGTGCCTCGGGCAGCGGTCGAATACCGATTTGCTCGCCATCGGGCGCCACCAGGCGCACCTCGCGTGCTCGGATTCGATCGTTGATCCGGGGCTCGTTGTTCGCCGGCGTGGCTATTGCCGCTCACTCCTCATCAATGCGCAGGTCCTCTCGTCGCGCGGGCCAATGGGTTGGCGAACCGCCGAAAAAACAAGAAGGCGGACGCCGGAAAGCCGACATCCGCCACACCATCCGATCGAAAGACCGGACGGAGAGACCAATGCAGACCCGACGCACTCGACGGGTTCACGCCGCCGCGAGGAGACGAGAGTCGGTGGCCAGGTGGGGGCGAACCCCGCTTTCCTGAGTTGTAGCCCGCCTAGAGTACCAGGACGGGCGACGTCAGACGAGCCCACCTTCCTTCAACCTGAAAGACCGGAGCACAACGATGAGCCTGTGGACCCCTGGCGGCGAGGTACCCGTCGAGCGCAATCCGGGCCGTCCTGATCGCCCGGCTGGCCCCGATCCCGCGTCCGACCGCGCTCCGGTGATCAGCGAAGCGGCCCTGGCCGAGGCCGCCAAGGCCGCCGGCATCGACCTGGCCGACCTGTCGGGCGACGAGCGGGCTCAACTCGAAGCCATGATGATCGAGATGGCCGAGGCCCAGGCTCATCTGGCGTCGGCCCCAGCCGCCCAGGTCATCACCAACCACATCCATGGGTTCTTCGAACTGGCCCGGATCCACCTCGGCCAGGACCCACCCAACTTCGATGAGGCCTCGTTGGCCATCGACGCCATGGCCGGCGTGCTCGACGCGGTCGAGCCCCGGCTGGGCCCCGACGGCCCGGCCATGCGCCAGGGGCTGGTGCAGTTGCAGGCCGTCTTCGTCGAGCTGCGTAATCAGCTCGAACTGGCCGAGGACTGACCGGCCAACTCGGTCAGGGCCGAGGACGCAGGTTGCGGGCCTCGAAACGGCCCATGCGCCCCGGGGCCACCTCGAACTGCACTGCCGCGCCCGTCTCGATGGTGCGGCTGCCGTCGGCGATCGCCGTGCAATGGAAGAACCATCGATCCGCGGTCCGGCCGCCCGACTGGTCGTCCGACGAATCGGCCATGACCGTTCCGTAGCCGCCAACCGGGTCGAACTCGACGATGGTGCCGGCCACGGTGCCGTCGACGGCGGGGCCGCGGGTCACGTCGATGCTGGCCATCAGTGGATGATCTTCGAGATGGGCAGCTCGATGATGTCCGACGCGCCACGATCCTTCAATGCCGGGATCAGCACGTTGATCGCCGACTTGGGCACGACGCCCTCGACCGCGTAGCCCTGGCCGGCATAGAGCTCGTTGACCGTGGGCGCCTTCATCGACGGCAACAGGTCGATGACGGCGCCAAGCTGGGCGGCCTGCACGTTCAGTTTCACCAGCACCTTGCCTCGGGCTTCGAGCACCCCTTCGAGCAGGGTGTGCACCTGGCGCATGGCGTGTTGCTTGTCGGGGTCGGCGAAGGCAGCCGGGTTGGCGACCAGCTCGGTGTACGAGCTCAAGATGGTGTCGATGATGCGCAGACCAGCGGCCCGAATGGCGCTGCCGGTCTCGGTGATGTCGACGATGCAGTCGACGATGTCGGGCACTTTGGCCTCGGTCGCCCCGTAGGACAACCGGATGTCGGCCTCGATGCCCTTGGCCGCAAAGAACCGTTCGGTGAGCCTCGGGTACTCGCTCGACACCCGCACCCCCTGCGGCAGGTCCTCGACCCGCTGCCAGGGCGAGTCGCCGGGCACCGCGACGATGATGCGAACCGGGTTGTCGGTGACCTTCGAGTAGCGCAGTTCGCCCAGGCTGACCACGTCACTCGACGTCTCCTCGACCCAGTCACGACCGGTGATACCGATGTCGAACAGCCCTTCGGACACGTACCCCGAGATCTCCTGCGGACGCAGGATGCGCACCGAGTCGATGCGGGGATCATCGATCGAGGCCCGATAGGTGACCGCCGAATCACGCCGCACCCGCAGGTCGGCCGCCTCGAACAGTTCCAGCGTGGCCTTCTCGAGCGATCCCTTGGGCAGCACCAGCTTCAACATGGCGACACCGTAGCCAACCGGTCTCGATGGTCCGAAGTCGATTCGCTGTGAGAGGGTCGACGCCCGGCCATGGTTCGGCATGCCGAACGGATTTCGTGTTGGCACCCTGCGTTGTCAGACGGCGCAATAGCCGGTTGGATGGCGACATGCCATCTGCTGCTGCCCACGTCGAACGCCACCTCAGTCATCGGGTCGGCTGGTTGCGCGCGGCCGTGCTCGGCGCCAACGACGGCATCACCTCGACGGCGTCGCTGATCGTGGGCGTGGCCGCCGCCGGGGCCACCCAGAATGCCGTGTTCACCGCCGGCGTGGCCGCGCTGGTGGCCGGCGCCGGATCGATGGCGGCGGGCGAGTACTCGTCGGTGAGCTCGCAGCGAGACAGTGAACTGGCCGACTTCGCCAAGGAACGCGAAGAGCTCGAGACCATGCCCGAGCGTGAGCTGAAAGAGCTCACCCGCATCTACATCGACAAGGGCCTCAACCCCAATCTGGCCCACGAGGTTGCGGCCGAACTGTCGAAGGGCGACGTCCTGGCCGTGCACATGGCCGAGGAGCTCGGCATCACCGAGGCCACCATCGCCCGGCCGGTGCAGGCGGCGACCTACTCGGCGATGTCGTTCGCGGCCGGCGCCGTGGTCCCGCTGGTGGCCGTGATGTTGGCCCCGACCTCGGCCTCGCGGGTTGTCGTCACGTTCCTGGTGGCCCTGATCGCCCTGGCCATCCTCGGGGGCGCTGGCGCCCGGGCCGGTGGCGCCCCGTTCGGACGGGCCACCCTGCGGATGCTGCTGCTCGGCGGGATCGCCATGGCCGTCACCGCCCTCGTGGGCAAGCTGCTCGGTCACGCTGTCGGCTGACGGCCGAGCCGGTCAGCCGGTCAGCCGGCGGCGGGCAGCCGGCGCAGCAGATCGACCATCTCGAGCGCGGTGCAGGCCGCTTCGTCACCCTTGTTGTCACCGTCGACGTCGCTGCGCTGCAGCGCCTGATCGAGGTTCTCGGTGGTCAACACCCCGAACACGATGGGGATGCCGGTGTCGAGCGCCGCCCGTTGGATGCCCTCGGCACATGGGCCGGCGACGTACTCGAAGTGGGCCGTGTCCCCCCGGATCACCGCACCCAACGCGATGACGGCATCGAAGGCACCCGACGCGGCACACCGCTTGGCCGCGACCGGAATCTCGAACGCGCCAGGCACCCAGGCCACGGTCACGTCCGCTTCGTGCACGCCATGGCGGCCGAGACCACCGAGCGCTCCTTCGAGCATGCGGTTGGTGATCAGATCGTTGAAACGGCCACAGACGATGGCGACCCGCATGCCGTCACCGTCGATGACGCCGGTGATCGACTGCGATGCCTTGAAGTTCGCGGACATGGCGACGGACCTTAGACCGATCGCTGGCCGGCACTCACGGCCGGGCTCACAGGTCGTCCAGCCCGTCGAGCAGATGCCCCATGCGCTCACGTTTGGTGCGCAGGTAGGCCAGGTTCTCGGGGTTCGGCACCGTCTCAACCGGCACCCGACCGGTGACCTCGAGCCCGAACCCTTCGATACCGCCGTACTTCGACGGGTTGTTGGTGAGCAGACGCATGGTGGTGATGCCCAGGTCGACCAGGATCTGGGCGCCGATGCCGTACTCGCGACTGTCGACCGGCAGCCCGAGTTCGAGGTTGGCGTCGACGGTGTCGCGTCCCTGATCCTGCAGGCTGTAGGCACGGATCTTGTGGCCGATGCCGATGCCCCGACCTTCGTGGCCGCGGAGGTAGACCATCACGCCGAGGCCCTCGTCAGCGATGGCCTTCATCGCCTGGTCGAGCTGGATGCCACAGTCGCAGCGCAGCGAACCGAACACGTCGCCCGTGAGGCATTCGCTGTGCACCCGGACCAACACGTTGTCCTCGCCCTGCACCGCCCCCTTGACCATGGCGACGTGCTGCTCGCCGTCGAGCACGTTCTCGTAGACGTAGCAGGTGAAGTCACCCCACTGGGTGGGGATGCGGGCCTCGGCCACGCGCTTGACCAGCTTCTCGTTCTGACGGCGATAGCGGATCAGTTCGGCGATCGAGATCAGGAGCAGGTTGTGCTCACGGCAGAACTCGAGCAGGTCGGGCACCCGCGACATCGTGCCGTCGTCATTCACGATCTCGCACAGCACGCCGGCCGGGTAGAGCCCAGCCATGCGGGCCAGGTCGACGGCTGCTTCGGTGTGGCCGGCTCGCTTGAGCACGCCGCCGTCGCTGTACCGCAGCGGAAAGATGTGGCCCGGTCGAGCCAGGTCACCGGGGTGGGTGCCGGGATCGATCAGCGCCCGGATCGTCGCCGATCGGTCCGACGCCGAGATCCCGGTCGAGGTGCCGTGACGATAATCGACCGTGTAGGTGAACGCAGTGCGTTGCGCCTCGGTGTTGTGACTGACCATGAGTGGGATGTCGAGCTCGTCGAGCCGCTCACCCATCAGCGGGGTGCAGATCACCCCTGACGTGTGCCGCACGAAGAAGGCGATCTTCTCGGGGGTGGCCGACTCGGCCGCCATGATCAGATCGCCTTCGTTCTCACGATCCTCGTCGTCGACGACCACGACGATCTCGCCTCGGCCGATGGCCGCGACGGCCTCGGGGATCGTGGCGAACCCCGTCGGGCGTTCGGTCTTGCCGGTCACGGTCGACTTCTCGGGGGTCACAGGGTGCTCCGTTCCGGAGCGGCAACGCCGCTCGCTCGGTTGCTGGCAGCGGACGGTTCAGGGGTGGATGGCTCGGTGAAGAATTGGTCGGCGAGCAGTCGCTCGGTGTACTTGGCGATCACGTCGACTTCGAGGTTGACGAGGTCTCCCTCGCCCTTGACGCCGAGGGTGGTGACCTCGGTCGTGTGGGGGATCACCGCGACCGTGAAGCCGTCGGCCAACGGCTCGACGACGGTCAGGCTGACGCCGTCGATCGTGATCGAGCCCTTCTCTACGATGTACTTCAACAGGCTCGGCGGCACCCGGATCTGCAGATCAGGGGCGGGCGACACGATGGTGCCAACTCCGTCGACGTGGCCCTGCACCAGGTGACCGCCCAGGCGATCCATCAGGCGCACGGGACGCTCGAGGTTGACCGGTGACCCCGGGCCGAGCGCACCGAGGCTGGTGCGCGACCAGGTCTCGTCGACCACGTCGGCCTCCCACCACGATCGGCCGTCGTCGGTCCCCCATGCGACCACGGTCAGACAACAACCGTTGACGGCGATCGACTCGCCCATGGTGATATCGGCGATGACGGTCTCGGCGTTGATGCGAAGCCGGGCGCCGTGGCGCGATGCGACGGTGCCGAGTTCTTCGACGATGCCGGTGAACATGGTCAGGCCCTTCGATCAGTTGCGGAGGTCGGGGAAACGTCAGCCGGCACCAGGTCGATGCGCAGGTCGGGTCCGATCGAACGACACGAGGCCACCCGGCCCCGCCACACGTCGGCGATGGTGGCGGCACCGGGTCCGGCAAACAGGCCGCGGCCATCGTCACCGGCGAACAGGGCGGGCGCCAAATAGAGCACGTAGCGGTCGACCAGCCCCGCGGCATGCAGGTCGTGCGCAACGGCGGCGCCGCCCTCGACCAACACCTGCAGCACACCTTGGCGACCGAGGTCGGCCAGCACCTCATCCAGCGGCCCCGACATCTCGGTCACCGGCTGAGCTTGGGCATCACTCGGCGCGCCACCGAGCACGATGCGCCGGGGTGCGACGAACCCGACGGGCAGCTCGTCCGGCGGCAATCGCACGGTGAGCGCCGGGTCGTCGGCCCGCACCGTGGCGGCCCCGACGAGGACCGCGTCGCTGTCGGCCCGCAGACGGTGGGCATCCATCCGGGCGTCGGGCCCGGTGATCCACTGGCTGGATCCGTCCGGCGCCGCGGTTCGGCCATCGAGCGTGGCCGCCAGCTTCAGCACGACGTAGGGCCGTCCGGTACGGCGATGGTGGAGATAGGGCTCGAGCTGCGCCTCGACCGCCGCGACCGCCACGCCGACCTCGACGTCGATCCCGGCCGCGCGCAGCCGGTCGATGCCCTCGCCGGCCACCTGTTCGTCCGGATCGACCAAGGCGATCACGACCCGAGCGACCCCGGCCGCCACGATCGCGTCGGCACAGGGGCCGGTCTGGCCGTGGTGCGAGCACGGCTCGAGGGTGGTGTAGAGCGTTGATCCCACCGCCTGTGACCCGGCCCGATCCAAGGCCACGATTTCGGCGTGGGCGCCGTTCCGGCCGGCGGTCGCCCCATCGAATCCGGGATGACCGGGCTGGTCGACCGGCACGACCACTGCTCCCACCCAGGGGCGAGGCGAGACGGCGCGACGAGACGCCGCGGCGGCGGCCATCGCCTGGCCCATGCGCTCGATGTCGGTCTCGGTGTCGGTCACGCTGCTCCCGGCTCGTCGGCTCGGGCGCGCGCGGCAATGCCACCTCGCACCCTCGCTCCCATCCGGACTTTCACCGTCGGCCCCGGAGTTCCACCGGATCGGCCCTGGACCGACCCAGAACGGGCCAAAACCAGGGTTCGCGGACTGTCACCGCCGGTCGGGACTTTCACCCAACACCCCGCGAGGGGGTCGTTCGATCGATTGTGCGCCGGCCCCCAGAGGGGCTGACGGTCGAACTCGGCACGGCCGAGGTCGACAACGACCAGCATAGGACCTGCTGCGTCGACGGCAAACCTGCGGGTCAGTGGGCGGTGGATTCGCCGGCTTGCAGACGCAGTACGTGGGGCACCACGTCGAGCACGGCTTCGAGGCACTCGACCGCACCCCTGGGCGAGCCCGGCGTGTTGAGGATCAGTGCCCGCCCCCGAGTGCCGGCCACGGCGCGGGACAACCGCCCGAGCGGCGACACCAGCCGCATGGCCTCGGCCAACCCAGGGGCCTCACGATCGAGCACGATGCGGGTTCCCTCGGGGGTCAGGTCACGGGGCCCGAAACCGGTGCCGCCGGTCGTGACGATGACGCCGCTGAACCCCTCGGCCATGTCGACCAACGCCTCCCCCACGTTCTCGCGCCCGTCGGCCACCACCCGATGCTCGACGATGGTGTAGCCCTCGGAGCCGAGCCGTTCGACCAGGCCGGCCCCTCCTCGATCCTCACGGGTGCCGCCGGCCACCCCGTCGGAGACGGTGAGAACCTTGGCCGAGAGGTCGGTGACGTCATGATCGGGCATGGGTCGAGGCTAAGCCGATTGGCGCTGAAGCCGCAGCAGGAACATGCCGTCGGTGGCACCGGCGAGGGATTCGGCCGGCTGCGGGAGCAACACCGCCCCGCGGCCGTGGGGCAGCCACGGCGAGCCGGGGGGAGCCACCGCTTGGAGCTCAGGATGAGCTGACTCGATCCACCGATCGACGTCGATCGTCTCGGCGGCCGTCAGGGTGCACACCGAATACACCAGCGTGCCACCCGGACGCAGCAGCCCCGCGGCCGATCCGACCAGCTCGCGTTGCAGCACGGCGAGGTTCGTCACGTCGTGCGGCTCGATCCGCCAACGGGCGTCGGCTCGCCGCCGCAACGAGCCGATTCCTGAACAGGGGGCATCGACCAAGATCCGATCGAAGGACGCCGGCGCGAACGGCGGCCGGGTGCCGTCGGCGGTGACCACCGAAAGAGGCGCTGACCCCAAACGATCGGCGTTCTCGACGACGAGCTTCGACCGACCGTGACGCGAGTCGGCCGCGACCACCCACGCACCCGTGGCCGCCAATGCGGTGGCCTTGCCACCGGGAGCGGCACACAGATCGAGCACCCGGTCGCCGGCCTCGGCGCAGACCTCGGCGGCAACCCACTGCGACGCCGGATCCTGGTGATAGCCGTCGCCCCGCTCGACCGAGGTGGCTCGTTCGTCCATCGCCTCGAGCGCGGCGATGGCCCGGTCATGGCCCAGATCGACGGTCAATCGCTCGACGATCCAGTCGGGGTAGCTCAGCCGCGTGGGCTCGTCGGGCCAGTTGCGGTCGGCTTCGGCCACCCGGCGCAGAACGGCGTTGACCAAGCCCTTGGTGCGGGGCGGGGCGATACCCACCGTGGCGCTGACCGCCGCGTGCGGCGGCGTCTCGAGGAAGACCAGCTGATACGCACCGAGCCGCAGCGTCGCACGGGTCGGTGCGTCGAGCTCGCGCAGGGTGAAGCGCTCGATGAGCCAGTCGCAGGCCCGGCGCATGCGGGTGGTGCCGTAGACGAGCTCGGTCACGAAGGCCCGGTCGCGCTCGTCGAGATCGGATCGGGCCAACACGCCGGGCAGGACGAGGTTGGCGTAGGCACCCTCGCGGTCGATGCGCAACAGCGCATCGAGGGCCACGCGCCGAGCGGCCACCCCGCCGGTGTCGGCCGGCTTGGCCTCGGGCGCCCGGGTGGCTGAGCGTGACCCCGACGGTCGGCGTCGGGCGGTCACACGCCGAGCCGATCGGTCGGGCCGGGCTGGGCGCCGTTGCGCCACGCCGTCGCCGGCTGGCGGGCCTTGCCCTCGGGCTGCACCTCGACCAACTCGATCGGCCCGACACCGGTACCGACCCGCAAACCCTCGATCTGGCCCGACAACCATGCCGTTTCGTCTTCGGAGTCCACGGCAGCCGTCGTCCAGATCTTCAGCCGCTTGCCGCGGAACGTCGTCCAGGCGCCCCCGATGCGCACCTGGCGATGAATCAGCGCGGCCGGCTGCGCCCAGTCGATCTCGAGCTCGGAGGGTTGGATCTTGTCGGCGTAGGTCGGGTCGCCGATCTGCGGTTCGGGCTGACCCAGCCCGGCTCGCAGGTGGCGAACCAGCAGGTCCGACCCGACGTCGACCAGACGGGAGCGCAACGCATCGGCCGTCTCGTCCGGTCCGATGTCGAGCTCGACCCGGCCGAACACACCCCCGGTATCGAGACCGGCCTCGACCGCCATCAGGCACACTCCCGTGCGATCATCGCCGGCCAGGATGGCTCGCTCGACCGGTGCGGCACCCCGCCATCGGGGCAGCAACGAGAAGTGCAGGTTCACCATCGCCAGCGCGTCGAGTACCGGCGGCCGGATGATGCGTCCGTAGGCAACCACGACCCCCAGATCAGCGCCGGCGTCGACCGCGTCGGCGATCTGGTCGGTCACGGGAATTCCCCGCTCTATGGCCGCGGCCTTGACCGGACTGGGCTGCAGTTCGCCCCCCCGTCCCCGCTTGGCGTCGGCTCGGCTGACCACCAGGGCCACGTCGAAACCGGCGTCGAGCACGGCCAGCAGCGGTGCCACCGCCGCTTGCGGGGTGCCGAGATAGACGAGCCGCTGGATCGGGTCGACCACGGGAATGGTCACCACGGGCGCGGTCACCAGGAATCGTTCGGGCGCCCAGACACCCGACCTACTTGCGCAGGCTCAGCCGCCGAGGGGCGACCTCGGGTTCGGGCACGGCGTCGAGCACCAGCTCGCGCAGGGCCTTCTTGGCTTCCTTGCGCTGGTCGACGTCGAGATGTTCGAGCAGCAGGACCCCATCGAGGTGATCGAGCTCGTGCTGGAACAGTCGCGCCTCGAGCTCGTCGGCTTCGATGGCGACCTCATTGCCGTCGAGGTCGTAGCCCGTGAGCAGGATCTCCTTGGGGCGGACGATCTCCCATTGCAGGTTGGGAACCGAGAGACAACCCTCGAGGTAGGTCCACTCGCCGCGCGATTCGGTGATCACCGGGTTCACGATGACCGCGGGCTGGTCGTCGATGTCGTAGACGAACAAGCGCTTCTGCACGCCGACCTGCGGAGCCGCCAGGCCGAGGCCGGGCGCGTCGTACATGGTGGTGAGCATGTCCTGCGCCAGACGCACGAGAGCACCGTCGATATCGTCGATCTCGGTCGCCCGCTGCTTGAGCACCGGGTCGCCGAACACCCGGATGGTGTAGGGAGCCATGGAGGCAAGGGTAGCGTCGGCCGCATGGATGGCACGACCCCCGGTCAGTACTTCGAGCCTCAACCGGCGGTGCCGTCCCGTCCTCGGCAGGTCCGGCTCACCCTGCCCGACCTGACGATCGAGCTCGCCACCGACTCGGGCGTGTTCTCCGGTGACGGAGTCGATGCCGGCACCAAGTATCTGCTGCTCGATGCTCCCCCACCGCCGGATGGACCCATCGACCTGCTCGATCTCGGCTGCGGCTACGGACCCATCGCCGTCACCCTCGCTCGACGAGCGCCCCTCGCCACCGTCTGGGCGGTCGACGTCAACGAGCGGGCGGTCGGCCTGTGCGCGGCCAATGCGGCCACGGCGGGGGCGACCGGCGTGCGAGCCCTGGCGGCGTCGAATCCCGATTCGGCGGTGGCGGCGGGCCTACCGGCCGCGACCCGGTTCGGGGCGATCTATTCGAACCCGCCCATCCGCATCGGCAAGGCTTCCCTGCACTCGTTGCTCGGCGACTGGCTGACGCACTTGGTCCCGGGTGGGCACGCCTACCTCGTCGTGCAAAAGCACCTCGGATCCGACTCGTTGCAGCGCTGGCTCGAGTTGCAGGGCTGGCCCACCACCCGAATCAGCTCACGAGCCGGCTACCGCCTGCTGGACGTGACCACACCGGATCAACCCGACGACCGAGAGTCCTGACCATGGCCACCTTGACCGGCACCCAGCTCAAACGCCAGCACCGCGACTGGCGCCACCGCACCGAAGACCGCCTGGCGCTGCTGCTCGACAGTGTGCAGACGCCGTACAACGTCGGCTCGATCCTGCGGTCGGCCGCCGCGTTCCGGGTCGACCACCTGTGGCTGGTCGGCGCCACCGAATCACCCAGCCACCCCAAGACCCAGAAGACCGCGCTCGGTTCGCAGCGCTACCTGACCTGGACCGTCGTGGCCTCGATCGACGAGGCGGCGGCGCAGGTCCACGAGGCCGGCTATCGGCTGGTTGGCATCGAACTGGCCGAGGGAGCCGTGCCCCTGCACGAGCTCGAGCTGCCGACCAACGTGTGCCTGGCCGTCGGTCACGAGGACCGTGGTCTGTCGAAGGACTGCCTGGCGCTCTGCGACGACCTGGCCTATCTGCCTCAGGTCGGCGCCATCGGTTCGCTCAACGTCGCCACCGCGGCATCGATCGCCCTCTACGAGGTCCGCCGCCAAGAGTGGTCCCGCCCCCAA
>JAYUBX010000595.1:0-4383 GCA_043740665.1 Candidatus Neomicrothrix sp. | reverse complement strand
CGGCGGGGAATCGTGCGTAGCTGAACAGGTGAGCGGGCCCGTTCTCAGCAGCCAACCCCATCGAGCTCCGCGAGTGCCACTCGGTCGTGCATCTTGGCTCGCTAGGCCGAGCGATAGCGACAGCCGGCAAGCGTCCCGGTTTCGTCGACATGGTGCAGGTGTGCGGGCGTTACGCCAAGCCCCTCGCCCACCATCCCGGCTTTGACGAGGTAGCCGTCGACCTCCGGCCCACCGAGCTCGTGACCGACGACGGTCATCGGGCGCAGCCGGCGCGCCACTAGCGAGTCGTACACCAGGACGCGTTCACCGACCGCGAAGAGCCGACCTGATGTCGTCGCGCCTCCTCCCGGCTCACCGACAAGTGGTAGCTCCCCATCCCGATCCCGATCTCGCTGACCTTCGGGTTATGAGGCGCCTTCGAGCCGTGTCGGCTCGTGCCGGACAATGACGGAATATGCCGTTGACTAGGGCTTTCGCATGTCGGGTCGTGTCGGGTCGTGTCGGGTCATCCTGTGAATAACCGCCCATATCGGCCCGTCCGTTAGAAGATCCGTTAGAAGGATTGCCTGCCTCGCCGAGTTGTCTACCGCAGACAACTTGACGGCGGGGACAACCCGGCGATCTGCACCCAGAGCTGAGGCATACACTCGCTGACGTGTCCACCGTCCCGCATTCCGATGAGCCCGTCGGCCTCACCGTGCTTCCACCCGAAGATGCGTTGAAGCGCGCTCGGCCGCTTCCCACGGACGACGAGATGACCATCGAGGGGCTCACCGATGACGAGTGGATGGCGTTCGAGAAGGCACTCGCTGAGCGGTGAGCGCTGCTCGCTCGCAGGCCGTCGTGGTCGACACGATGGTCGTTTCCTCGTTGGTCAACGCCGCGCGGCAGCCCGGCACGGCCGCCGACTACCGGTCGCTCATCGCACGGCGTCCGATCGTCATCTCGTTCGTCACGGTGACCGAGATCCGTTACGGCGCGCTGAAGGCCGGCTGGGGTGAGCTGCGCCGGCGAGGTCTGGAGCGTGACCTTGCCCGTTTCGTGATCGTGCAGCCCGATGACCAGTTGATGCAGGTCTGCGCCGAACTGCGCGCATCGTGCGAACGTGCGGGACACTCACTCGGCCAGAAGATCCACGAGGCGGATCGGTGGATCGCAGCCACCGCCATCCGGCTTGGCGTCGACCTGGTGTCCGAGGACGCTGCGTTCTCCGGCGTTCGTGGGCTGAGCGTGATCAAGCGCTGACCGCCTGAGGACGTCAAGGTGCCTTCGAGCCGTGTTGGCTGGTACCGGACCATGACGGAATGTGCCGTTGCCCTGGGCTTCCGTGTGTCGGGTTGTGTCGGGTCGTCCAGTGGATGACCGCGTATCGCGCCGTCCGGTGGAAGATCCGTTAGAAGAATTGGTCGCCGAGGCGATCACACGCCGGCGCCGAGCTTGACCAGTTCGGCGGAGCGGCGCACGCGCTCGAGCTCGCCGGAAGCGATGAGGTCGATGGGGCGGTTGCCGCCGAGCGAACGGTTCCTCGCAAGAAGCCAGATGCCGGCGCACTTCGGATTGAGTGACTCGCCGAGCAAGGCGAGGATGTCGCCACCAGCGACGGATCGTCATCGGCGCGACGATCATGCGAATCCGTCTCGTCGTCCTCGTAGACCACCGCTTCACCCGTCCGCATGGCCTCGACCACGTCGCCCATCATCTTCCGCCAGTCCATCCACCAGAACTTCTGGAACATGTCGAACTCGCGGCCCCACCCCACCAGGGTGGTGGTCACGGCATCTTCGATCTGCTCCTGACTCGGGCGGCCGGTCGGCTCGTTCACATCGGCGACCATAGACATCGCGTCCCGCGACCAGCCACAGAATTCGCGACCAAGACCGTCGACGAAAGACCGGGCACGAGGCGTGGCTCAGTCGGGCACGACGAGCCGCGTGTAGAACGTCTCGACAGCGATCACCGAATCCGCGAGGAGAACCGTCCGGTCGAGTTCGGGATGGTCGATCGTCATCTGCTCGGCGTAGGCCGGCGGCCCCTGGGTCTCCGGAGTCGCGAAGTTCGCGAGCAGATCGTCGAGTGAGGTTCGTGCCGTGCCCAGCTCATCGCTGAATCGATCGAGCACCGCTTGGGCCGCGTCATCCGACCCGCCTGCATTGTTGTGGAGGAGGACGAAGGCGATGTCGTACCAGTCCTTGGGCTTCCGGCGTGACCGTGCTGCCGCGCACTTGGCGAGGAGGAAGCCGGCGAGGCCGCTGACGTTCACCTCCGCGAACTGCTCGACGCCACCGACTCGGCACCGAAGCATCCGCACCTCGATGTCGCGGGAGGCGAACCCGGTGCCCCGGAGGTTCACGGCGCCGAGTTGATCGCAGCCATCGAAGTTCACCGCCGCCTCGGCAGGCACGTCATCGAGATCGGCCAGCAGCTCGAACTTCACGATGGTGCGAGGCGTGGAGCCTTCTGCGGTCCAGCGCCACATCCGCTGTGCGTCGGGTTCGAACTCGGCGTTGAGGAGAGCACGCTCCAAGCGCGAAGTGTTGACCGAAACGCACGCAATCTCGAGGTCGACCTGCACGTCGACATCAGTGGTGCCGGCGTGTTGGAAGGAGGCATCTGAGCAGAGAAGCTCGAGCACGAGCCCACCGAGCACGACAAACTCGGGGCGGGACCCGTAGTGATGAACCACTCGGATGAGTGCGCGCTCGGCGGCCTCTCGCGCCGCGCGGTTGCATGGAGCTTCATCGGGCATGGATCACCTCGCGCAGATGCTCAGCAGCTTCCTCGCCCCGCACGCCGGACCGTCGAAGGTCGACGTAGACGCGAGGCCACGGCGCCACTCGAAGGCCATCAAGCGTCTCGGCCAGACGACGGACAGCGACGGTCGGGAAGGGTCGAAGGGTCAGTCGACCACCCTCGATAGGCCGCAGCCCGGCGGCGGCCGCGATGGCCTCGAGACCAACGATGGTGTCGGCGTCCACGTAGACCTCAGTCGAGGTCACCGTTGTCAGGTATGGCGCGAGCACCGATACCGCGGCAGCGCCGGTGGATGCCCACACCACCTTTGCCCTGTCCCACTTGTGGCCTGTCGACACAAGTCCGGCCACTGGGTCGCGCCAGGTGACACCGATCTGCATGCTGATCGGCTCACGCGAGGCTTCGACCGCAGATGCGTAGGAACTGAGAAGTCCGTCAGGGTCAACGAGCTGACGGGCCGACCCGCGCCCTCGCCCAGACTTGGCCTCGAGGAGCCCGAAGTCGGTGAGGGTACGAAGGGCGTTCGTGCAGCTTCCCGTCGAGAGCCCGGTGGCCGCCCCGGCCGCCGCGACCGTCCCTCTGGTCCCACAGAGCAGAGCCTCGGCGACGGCGATCACGGCCGGAGTCCATCGCCTCGGTCGTTCAGCCGGCTTCCGGGGGTGACCCGTGCGCGAGATGATGATCGATCCAACGGCGATCTCCGCCGCACCCGTCTCGTCGACCCACCCGATGCCTGCGGCAGACAGAGCCTCACGAGCTCCGGGCGACAACCTGCGCCCGACGACGACGTCGGGTCGACTGCGCCGGCTGGCGAGCAACGGGCGGACATCGCCGAGGTTGCCCTCGCCTACCCACGTGATCACGAGCCGCTGGTTGCCCACGATGAGATCGGTGCCGGAGTCCCGCCCGGCCCGGTGAACCTTGACTGAACGCGGCAGGACGGCGAGCACCGTCTCCACGGCTCGCCGCTCAGGGTCTCGCTTGGGGCTGTCTATCTGCGTCATCGCTAATACCTCAGCCGTTAACTATACCTCACACTGACACTGAGGTATTTATATTTGGTGAGGCTTTCGAAACCTGTCGGTCCACACGGTGACTGCCGCCGCGGGCGGCCCCAGCCGGCGTTCGCTCGGCTTCCGACGAGGCCTGGGCCCCCAGCTCAGCCCCTCATCAGCCCGCCCCGACTTGGCGAGGTCGACCGTCACCGGACCTGCGCTGCGTTCTCTACTCTGTCGCCATGGCCGGTCGCTGGATGCTCGAACGGGCGGGCATCACCAACGTCTATCAATACGGCGAGGAGGTCCTGCACTTCGGTGGCGGGCGGCTGCTGCTCCGCGGGGTCAACGGGTCGGGCAAGTCGACGGCGATGAACATGCTGCTCCCCTTCCTGCTCGAGGCCGACACCCGCCGCATCGACGCCGCCGGCGAGCAGGCCGGCGTCCTCCGGTCCTGGATGCTGTCGGGCCGCGACGAGCAACAGCCGCAGGGCTACCTCTGGGTCGAGTTCGCCCACGGCACCGAGCATCTGACCTTCGGTTGCGGCATCCGGGCCAACCGGTCGACCGATCGGGTCACGACCTGGTGGTTCATCACCGCAAAGCGCCCCGACATCGACTTCCGCCTGGTCGAAGG
>JAYUBX010000594.1:0-2045 GCA_043740665.1 Candidatus Neomicrothrix sp. | reverse complement strand
GCCGGGTGAATCGTTGTGAGCGTTCACTCCGTTACGTCTGCTCCGGAGATCTCGTCGGGCTCAAGGATCTCGGCTAGTCGACGCAGACCGCGGTGAGCGAGAACGCGTACGGTCCCGGGTCGTTTCCCGATCATCTTGGCCACCGTCGCCACGTCGAGGTCGGCGACGACCCGCAGCAGCAGGACCTCGGCCTGGTCCGGCGGTAATGACCCGATGAGGGCGACGGCGTCGTCGGTCGCGCTCGCGGCTTCACTCAGCGACGACGGGTCCGCAGCGGGGCCGACACGGCGGTCAGCCTCGTCGTGATCCATGGAGCGATGGGGGCGACGGCCTTCGGCGCGGCGTAGGTCGATGAGACGGCGTCGGGCGATGGTGAACATCCACGCCCGGAATCCGGTCTCGTCGCCCTCGAAACGCCCCAGACCCTGGACCACTTCGAGCCACACCGTGGACGCGACGTCGGCCGCGTCATCGCGCCCGGCCAGTCCCCCCAGGAAGCGCACGAGCCCAGGGTTGAAGGCACGCCACAGCGTCGCGAAGCTCGACTCGTCTCCTGCCTCGGCGCCGGTCAGCAGCCGCTGGAACTCCTCCTGGCCGAGCCTGTCCCGCGATGGTCCCACCCCGCCCTTATCGGAGCCCGACGGCTGCCGGTTGAGCATCCGAGGCGCACAGTCGTGCTGTCGTCCCATCGAGGGTCGCGAACCTGCCGCTGACCAGCTCCGGGCGTCGAGCCCGGGCGACGCGAAGCCACCAGGTGGCGGTGACCGCGTGGGGCAAGACGATACGGCGGGCCTCCAGGGGGATCGTCGGGTCAGCCGACGCCAATGATGATGCCTTTGGCCTGTTGGCCGGCCCCGAAGTTCGCGACGACACCCGGGGCGGTGGTGGTGACGGTGGGGTACTCGGCGATGTACAGGTCGGGCGGGGTGTTGTTGTTGCCATCGAAGTCGATGATCTTCGTGTAGCCGGCCGGGGTCGACCAGTTCGACGGACCGACACCGGCGGAGGCGGTTCCGACGAAGACCCGGCTGGAGGCGACGGGGGCGGTGACGCCGGGGAGGCTGATGGGTTGGGCGGCCGCGTAGCCGATCGTGCCGAGGGTGGCTTGAGTGCCGGTGGAGAACCCGATGATGGTAGCGGTCCAGCGTCCTTTCGTGTCGTTGCCTTGCAGGGTCGGACCGGTGGCGCTGGGGGTGGAGCTGCTCTGCCAAACACCGAGGTAGGGGTCGACGCCGGTAGGGGTCGAGCTGACGACTGGTGGGGAGGTGAAGACATCGGGGCCCGTCAGCGTCGGTAGTGCGTTGGTGCCGTTGCCCTGGGAGGTTTCGGTCACGACCAGGAACCACATCGTGCCCGTCCCGGTCGGCGGGGGGACGTTCTTGACCGCATTGCCCTGGATGTGCACCGGCGGGTTGGTGAAAATGATGCCAGCCAGAGTGCCCCAACGGCGGCGCCGGTGGTGGCGAGCACCCGGCGACGGCCGATCGTGCCCGTGGGGCGTCGGTCCGGACTCGGTTCGTCGTGGTCGAGGGTCATCTCGCTCCGAGGATCATGAAGTGGATACTACGCGATCCTGGATGGAGCGCGGGTCGTGGATCAGTTCCCGGATTTGCCCTTCGAGCCCGGGGAGGGAACCGATGCTGGCGGCCCTTCGGGGACACTGGCCGGCGGGCCTTGCGAGTGGGTGACCGGGGGCGTGGCGCTGTTGGGGGTGTGGCCACCGCTGTTGCCGGGCGAGTCGGGCTTGCCCCGCTCGGTCGAGGTCGTCGTGTCGCCGGGACTGCCTTCGCCGTGCTGGCCAGCCTGACATTGCCCGGCACTGGCTTGGGTGCAGACGGCCTGGCCGTGGTCAGGCCCCTGGCCTGGAGTGGCCGGGTCGCCGGGCCCGACCGGGACCGGTTGAGTCGTGGTGGTGTCGTCGCCACCGGGCTGGTCGGCCGGGACGGTCGGTCGAGCGGCGGGCACGGAGACACCCAGACCGGCGAGCGAGCTGTGGGCCAGGTTCTGCATGGCGTCGGGCAGGTGGCCGGTGGCGGCCGCAGCCG
>JAYUBX010000593.1:0-1894 GCA_043740665.1 Candidatus Neomicrothrix sp. | reverse complement strand
CGGCCCGACCGAGCCCTTCAGGAAACCGGTCGTCGGCGAGCCCCCGTTGAGCCACGACTTAGCCGACGTGGTGCCGTGACCGAAACCGAACAACTTGTCGAAAAACGGCCAGAGGAAGGTCCACCCCAGGCAGAGGCGGGTGAGCGCCCCGAGGTAGCGGGCCGTGCCGCTCGGAAGCACATCGGCCGTCGAGGATTCGTCCGGCCCGAGCAGGGGGCTGGGCCCTGACAGGTTGTCAAGGGTGGTGGTCATCGCAATCTCCCGTAGCTGAGGAGAAGCCGGATCACGGCGGGACGACCACCACATGGTGGCCGTCAAGGCCAAGCCAGGCGGCTCGAGGATCTGCCTACCTTGCGCTACCAGGGTCCGGGGCAACGCTCCCGGAGGGTGCCCTAGTCGCTGAGCAGAGCCCAACACGGCAACGGGTGTACCCGTCGTGTCACGAGCGCCGTACACCCCATTGCAAGACGGCTCTGGGGACATGCCCGAACCGAGCACCTGGTCAAGCGCTTCCGCGGCGTGTGTACACTTCCCACAGCACGACAAGATCCCACACGTGTCGGGTTCGGCCCAAATGGCGGACCCGGGAGCGATGCTCCGGACCCTGGTAGCGCGTCACCCGCTGCGCCTGACACCAGGAGATGACCGTGACCCGCTCCCCGTCCCTTGCCTTCCTCGGCCGACGTCGTCGCGCCGCGGCCGTCGGACCGTGAGCGGACCGCGCCACCGTCGCATCCTCGGGCAGTTGCTCGGCGACCGCACTGCCGCGTTCGGGACCGACCGGTTGTGCGACGTGTGTGCTGAAGTCACCGGGATGAGCGGCGCGGGGATCATGCTGATGTCCGGTCAGGTTCCCCGCGGCTCGTTGTGCGTCACCAACGACGTGAGCAATCTGATCGAGCAGCTTCAGTTCACGCTCGGTGAAGGACCCTGCGTCGACGCCTATCAGCAGGATCGGCCCATCCTCGAACCGGATCTGGCCGATCCGGAACGGCGACGGTGGCCGGCGTTCAGCGGCCCGGCGCTCGATGCCGGCGTGCGGGCGATCTTCGGCTTCCCGCTTCGGGTCGGCGTGGTACGACTCGGGGCGCTCAACCTGTACTCCGACCGGCCGGGACCGCTGCTCGACGAACGCCACGCCGATGCCCTGGTGGTGGCCGACATCGCCGCCCAGACCGTCATCGACCTGCAGGCTGACGCGGCGCCCGGCCACGTGGCGACCCGACTCGAGGCCGGCGCCGACTTCCAGTACGTCGTCCACCAGGCATCGGGCATGGTCGCCGCACAGCTCGACACCACCGTGGTCCAAGCCCTGGTTCGGCTGCGAGCCCACGCCTTCGGCAACGAGCGACCCCTCCCGGATGTGGCCCGAGACGTGGTCGCCCGAAGGCTGCGGTTCACGGCCGACGGCGGCACGAGCGACCCGCCATCGTGATCGAGCCGAAATCGACGCGTTCACACCCAGAGCCGTGCAGAACTACGGTGACGTGCCGGGTCATGCTCGCCCCCGCGATACCGAGACCGCTTCGGCGCTGACAGGAGATCCGATGGCAAGAGAAGCCGTGCTCGCCCAAGCATTCGTCGAACTAGCAGACACTCTCGTCGCCGACTTCGACGTCATCGAGTTGCTGACCGTGCTCACCGATCGGTGCGTCGACGTGCTCGATGTCTCGGCCGCCGGGCTGATGCTGGCCACTCCGGGTGGCGATCTGCGCGTGATGGCATCGTCCGACGAGACCATGCGCACCCTGGAGCTGTTCGAGGTCCAGTCCCAGGAAGGCCCCTGTCTCGAATGTTTTCGAAGCGGGCGTCCGGTCTTGAACCGCGACCTGGCCTCGGCCACCGACCTCTGGCCGTCGTTCGCGGCCGAGGCGCTCGATGCCGGCTACCGGTC
>JAYUBX010000592.1:0-2728 GCA_043740665.1 Candidatus Neomicrothrix sp. | reverse complement strand
GTGGCCTTCAACGCTCGCGAGCTGGCCCAGGTCACGGGTGACGACACGCTGCGTCACGCGGCCGACGAGCTCGTCGAGCGGCTGGCCACACGGTGGGATCCATCCCATCGAACCTGGGTCGATCACGTCGTGGTCGGGCCTGCGACCTCGGCGGGGGTGCGCACGCTCGACGCCCTGCTACCCGTGCTGGTGAGTGCCGACGTCGCGGCCGTCGATGTGGCCCTGGCCGACGTGGTCGACGACCGGGCCTTCGGCGGATCGTTCGGTCCGGCCGCGACCCATCGACGCGAGCCGACGTTCGACTCGACCGCCTACTGGCGGGGGCCGGCATGGCCGCAGCTCACCTACCTCCTCTGGGTCGCCGCCACCCGTCGAGGGTCGACATCAGTGGCGGCGACGTTGAGCACTCGCCTGGTGGCCGGCGCGCGCCGGTCGGGTTTCGCCGAGTATTGGCATCCCGATACGGGTGAGGGATTGGGCGCGGTGCCCCAGACGTGGGCCGCGTTGGCCGCCGTCGTGGCTGGTCAGGCGCCGCGGGCGTAGCGCCGCTGAACGGGCAGCAGCGGCGGTGATGCCGGTGGTTCGAGGGCATGAACCGAAGCGTCGGCGGGGTCGGCGGGTGGTTCAGCATCGGCGACCTGGGGGGTGATGAAGGCCGGCAGGCGCACCTCGGCGGTGTCGGACGACCATCGCACGGTGTTGCGTCGGGCAACGGGCATGGCCGGGGCCGGCTCGGGCCGTTCGGCCAACTGGGCGGGAAGCCACGAAGCCCGAGGAGTGGGCGGTCCGGCGGAGGCGACCACCGGCGCATCGAGCGTGCTGGCGTGGCGGGCTTCGAGGGGCGAGGGAGCGGGCGCTTCGGCCATGAGGGGTGAGGCGAGGGCGAGGGCGGCGTCGATGGCCGAACGGGTGAGCCGCACCTCGGCGGTGGGGTCCCGCGTCAGGGCCAAGTGGTTGCGCGGGTCGGGAATCACCTCGACGATCGACCACAGCGCCGCTTCGGCTCCGGCCGGCAGCTTGACCGGCTTGGGCGTGGGGTCGGACTGACGACCCTTTGACCTACTCGACTTCGAGAACATGGACGAGAACGGTAGAAGTTGGCGTGGCGGCACGCGCGGATGGTGGTTGAGTACGGTTCGGCCCATGCCTGACGCACCACCCATTGAGCTTCGCTACGAGCTGGCTGATGGCGTCGCCCGCCTGACCATCGACCGACCCGAGAAGCGCAACGCTCTGTCGTGGACCGTGCTGACCGAGCTGCGGCGACGGCTGGCGCAGATCAAAGTTGATCCGGCGGCCCGGGTGGTGGTGCTCACCGGTGCCGGCGACCGTGCCTTTTGTGCCGGGGCCGACCTGACCGGCATGGCCACCGGCGCGGGCCACCTGGCCCTGCACGACAGCCGAGGCGAGCTGGCGGCGCTCTTCGCCGATCTCTGGCAGTTGGGCAAGCCCACCATCGCCCGAGTTCGGGGCTACGCCCTCGCGGGCGGCATGGGCTTGGCGCTGGCCTGTGATCTGGTGGTGGCCGCCGAGGACGCCGTCTTCGGTACTCCCGAGATCGATGTCGGGCTCTGGCCCTACATGATCACCGTGCCGCTGATGCGGTCGATGCCGCCCAAGAAGGCGCTCGAGCTGATGATGACCGGCCGACGCGTCGACGCGGCCGAGGCCGAGCGCATCGGTTTCGTCAATCGGGTCGTCGCCGCCGATCAGCTGGACGAGGCCGTCGACACCTTGGCCGCCACGCTGGCCGCCAAGTCGCCATCGACCTTGCGGCTCGGACGCGACTCGTTCTATGACGTCTGGGATTCGAGTGCCGCCGACGCCCTGCCGCTGCTGCACGCCCTGCTCACGGTCACCGCGGCCACCGACGATGCCGCCGAAGGCATCGCCGCCTTCGCCGAGCGCCGGACCCCGGACTGGACCGGGCAGTGATCCATACCGAGCACCGAGGGCCGATCACGCTCGTCACCATCGACCGACCCGAGCGTCGCAACGCGCTCGACCACGATGCGCTCGACGGGCTGTTGGCTGCGCTCGATGCCGCCAACGCCGCGCAGAGTCGGGTGCTGGTGCTGACCGGATCATCCGGCCATTTCTGTGCCGGTGCCGATCTGACGACGGTCGAGGATGACCGCTTCATCGAGGCGCTCCATCGGCTGCTCGATGGGCTGCGCACCGCGTCGTTTCCGTCGATCGCCGCCATCGACGGCGCCGCCCTCGGCGCTGGAACGCAGCTGGCGGTGGCGTGCGACCTGCGGGTGGCCACGCCGACCGCGACGTTCGGGATTCCGGCGGCCAAGCTCGGCCTCATGACCGACCAATGGACCGTCAAGCGATTGGTCGGTTTCGTGGGTCAGGGACCGGCCCGGGCCATGTGCCTGGCCGCCGAGACCTACACCGGCGACCAGGCCGAGCGACTGGGTCTGGTGCAGCGCACGGCCGATCCCGATCACCTGCTCGCCGTCGCCATGGCCTGGGCCGAGGTCATCGCCACCCTCGCCCCTCTCACCATCGCCGGTTTCAAGGTCGGTTTGAACGAGGCTGAGGCGGTCAGCGACTGGACGCCGACCTACCGAGCGGCGTTCGAGGCGGCGTGGGCCAGCGCCGACCTGCAGGAAGGTTTGGCCGCCTTCGCCGATCGACGCCCGCCGATCTTCAGGGGAATCTGACCCCGTCGAGACGGCGTCGGCCCGGCTCGGTGTCCGTCGAAACCAGTGGTCGGACT
>JAYUBX010000591.1:0-3286 GCA_043740665.1 Candidatus Neomicrothrix sp. | reverse complement strand
CGCCGAGCACCACCAAGTACGGTCTCGAGCAGCAGCTCTACGCCGCCCACCTGCACAAGGACTTCACCGTCTGCAAGATCACTAATCCGGTCGCTGGTGACTACATCCTGCAGATTCGGACCAACGCCCTCAACCCCGTGAATGTATCGCCGACGGTGGTGGCCGATGCCAGCATCGACCCACTCGTCAAGGCCAGCATCGGACTGGCCAACAATCCCGGCACCGGCGGGCACAACCGCTACTCCATCAACACCTTCTGGGGCACTACCTGCTGCACGAACGTCACCGGCCTGAGCACGTTTGCCGAGGGCAAGCTGCCAATGTATGTCAACGTCGCGACCATCCCGTCGACCACAAACTTCTACCTGGCTAAGATCACTCCCCAGTACGCTGGCAAAATCCTGCAGCTCAACTTCTGGGACATCGCTGACGGTGGCACCTCCGGCATTGAGGTGCTGCCACCGAGCGAGACACCGATGGGGGTGAGACCAACGACCTGCACCTGGACCCGTGACGGCGGCACGAACCTCGGAGCGGCGACGGCCACCGGTTGCAAGGTCACCGGCATGGTCACCGGCGACTACAACGCCAAACTGGTGCAAGTCGCGATACCGCTACCGAACGGCTACACCTGCACCACCTCTACCGGTTGTTGGTTCAAGATCGCCTACACGTTCAGCAGCGGCAACCCGAACGACACGACTACCTGGTCGGCCAACATCCTCGGCGACCCGGTTCACCTCGCCCTCTGATCCGCAACGTGGTCGAGCGCCGCATGGGCGGAGGCGTCCATCGGTCGACCTCCGTGAGAAGCGATGCCGGGCGTACCTGCGTCCGCCTCTAGGCTCTCGCGCCTATGTCTGGCTTCGTCGACGAGTGCAATCTGAACGTTCGGGGGGGCGACGGCGGTGCCGGGTGTGTTTCGACGCGGCGCGAGGCCCACGTGCCACTGGGTGGGCCCGATGGCGGCGACGGAGGCTCGGGCGGCGATGTCTGGCTGGTCGCCGATCGCAACGTGGCCTCGTTGCTCGCGTTCCGCGATCATCCCCATCGGCGGGCCACCAATGGCGTACACGGGTCGGGCGCCAAGAAGCACGGCAAGACCGGCAGCGACAAGCTCGTCTACGTACCCGAGGGCACGGCGGTTCACGCCCAGGACGGCGCCGTGCTGGCCGATCTGGTGCACCACGGCGATCGTTGGTTGGCCGCGGCCGGGGGCCAGGGCGGCAAGGGCAACGCCCGTTTCCTGTCGAACCGACGGCGGGCCCCGTCGTTTGCCGAGCAGGGCGAAGAGGGCGAAGAACGTTGGCTGCACCTGGTGCTGAAGCTGATGGCCGATGTGGCCCTCGTGGGGTTTCCGAACGTCGGCAAGTCCACGCTGATCTCGCGCATCTCGGCGGCCAAGCCCAAGATCGCCGACTACCCGTTTACGACGCTCGAACCCAACCTGGGTGTGGTCAGCACCGATGACGGCGACGAGTTCGTCGTGGCCGACATCCCCGGACTCATCGAAGGAGCAAGCGAGGGACGCGGCCTCGGGCACCAGTTCCTGCGTCACATCGAACGGGCCCGGGTGTTGGCGATCCTGATCGACCTCACTGACGACGGCCTGCAGGCGCCGCCGGCCGAACAGCTTCGCATCCTGTTGCAGGAGCTCGGCCAGTATCGCCCCGAGCTGCTCGACCGCCCCCGGGTCGTCGTCGGCTCAAAGGGTGATCTGCTGACCGAGACCGAGTTGACGCCCCACCGCAGCGAGGGGTCCGACGGCGAGCCCCGCACCGGTTTCGTCACCGCTGACGGCGTGGTGCTCGACGTGGTCGTGTCGGCCGTGACCGGCCAGGGCCTGCCGAGAGCGGTCGGGCTCATGGCCGATGCCACCCGCCATGCTCGCGTGGTTGAGCCCGAGCCCGAAGCCTTCATCGTCTACCGGCCCGTGGCCGAAGGCATCAAGGTCGAGCGGTCTGACGACGGTGGATTCCGGGTGCTCGGCCGCCAAGCCCAGCGAGCGGTGGCGCTGTCGGACCTGACCAACCTCGAAGCGCTCGACCACGCCCACTCGCGACTACGCAAGCTCGGTGTCGATCAGGCGCTGGCCAAGGCCGGAGCCAAAGAGGGGGATCTGGTCCACATCGGCGGACTGACCTTCACCTACGACGACGACGGCATCTAGTGGTCGTCATCGCCAAGATCGGGACCTCGTCGGTAACCGATGTACGCGGTGAGATCGTGGTCGAGGCCATCGAGAAGCTGTGCGGCGAGGTCGCTCGGGTCCGCCAGGCGGGCCATCAGGTCGTGGTGGTCACGTCGGGAGCGATCGGCGCCGGCCTGCCGGCGCTCGGACTGGGAGGCGAACGCCGGCCGCGTGACCCGGTCACCCTGCAGGCGGTGTCGGCGGTGGGCCAGAGCCGGCTGATGGCGGTCTACAACCAGGCGTTGGCCAGTCACGATCTGATCGCCGGCCAGGTGCTGATCGCCCCACTCGACTTCATGGACCGCCGCCAGTACCTGCAGGCTCGGGGCACGCTGCTGCGGCTGCTCGAGCTCGGCGTGGTGCCGGTCGTGAACGAGAACGATGCCACCGCCGACGACGAGATCCGCTTCGGCGACAACGACCGCATCGCGGCGCTGGTGGCCCACCTGGTCGATGCCGAAACCCTGGTGCTGCTCACCGATACGCCCGGTGTGTTGACGGCTGATCCTCGGCTCGATGCCGGCGCATCGCTGATCGAGGAGATCGTCGAGGTCGATCTTCAGCTCGAGCGGATGGCCGGTGGGGCCGGTTCGGTCCGCGGCAGCGGCGGCATGTCGACCAAGATCGCCGCGGCCAAGATCGCGGCGTGGTCGGGGGTGCGCACGGTGATCGCCGATGCGGCTCGGCTCGACGTGCTGCCCGACGCGGTGGCCGGCGTGGCCGGAGTCGGGACCGTGGTGCTGCCCCACGACCGCGACCTGCCCGCCCGCAAGCTGTGGATCGCCTTCGCGGTGGGCTCGAGCGGTCGCATCGTCGTCGACGACGGCGCCCGCCGGGCCTTGCTGCGCGGTGGAGCGTCGCTGTTGGCGGCCGGCGTCGTCGATGCCAGCGGATCGTTCGAGCCCGACGACGCGGTCGAGCTGGTGGGGCCCAACGGTGAGGTGTTCGCCAAGGGGCTCACTCGCCTCGGCCGGGCCCAGGTCATCGAGTTCGCGGGGCGGCGCAGTGGGGAGCTTCCCGACGGCACGCCCCCGTGGGTCGTCCACGTGGACGACCTCGTCGTCCTGCCCTGATCGCGCCGGCCGTCCCCGCCCC
>JAYUBX010000590.1:0-2786 GCA_043740665.1 Candidatus Neomicrothrix sp. | reverse complement strand
CGTTGCTGACCAACAGCAGGCCGTGGTGGGTGTTGGCTGGGTCGTACTGATGGCCGAAGCTGAAGCTGTGGCGCGAGTGCAGCCAGCCCGCTTCGGTGGCGAAGCGATCGTCGGCCCGGCGGACGTCGATCGCTGGCAGAGCAGTCGGGACAGTTGTCGGGTTGGTCATGGGAACTCCTCAGGCGGTCGGTACGGGTTGCGGGCTACGGGTGGCGGCTCGGGCGGCGTCGGCGACGAGACCCACCGCGATGGCGGCGATCCCCCAGCCGACGCCGGTGAAGTCAAGGTCCAGCGCGTGGTCGAGCGACCAGGTGCCCGCACTCGTCAAGGCCAGACCGGCGGCGGCGGCGGCGAGAGTCAAGGTGTATTCGTAGCCGCCCTTGATCAAGAAGAAGCCGTTGGCGGCGTGCACATGCCGACGTTCGCCATGACACCGATCACGATGACGACGGCCCGCGGTGTGAACAGCCGAACAGCTTTTGGCTGCCGTGGGCGGCCAGACCGAGGCCGACGACCAGTCGGATGATCAGCAATCCTGCGTTCATGGTCGTGCTCCAAGAACTCTGGGTGTTCCGTAGTTAATTTCGCTTTTAACTACTGGAGTCAACTCCCGAAGCAGGCCCGCCATTCCCTCCCCCTCAACACGCCGGTCAGCGTGCCGGTCAGGACGGAACGAAGGTGACCTGCAGCTCGAACTCGCCGTTGTCGTCGACCGACACGATGGCGTTGGTAGGAGCGGTGATCCCGTAGTCCGAGAACGCCACCTTGGCGTTGCCGGCCAGGGTGATGGTGCTGCCGTTCCACTTGGCCTGTAGCGGGATCTCGACCGTCTGGGTCTGCCCGTGCAGCGTCAGCTCCCCGGTGGCGGTCACGTCGACCTCCTGCCCTTTCTGGGGCACACCGGGCAGGATGATGGGCTGGGTCAGCTTGAACTCGGCGGTACCGAACGTGTCGGTCTCGAGGCCCCGCGACTTGATCTGCTGATCCCGCGCGCCCTGGTCGCTGGTGAGCTTGGTCACGTCGGCGGTGATGTCGGCCGCGGTGATCTCGGTTCCGGCCACCGTCATGGTGCCGGTCACCGCCGGGGTACGGCCAACGGCCGTGACCTTGATCGTCGAACCGCCGAACAGCTCTTCGACCCGATAGCCGACGAAGACGCCGCTGGCCTGCTCGACCTTCCAGGTGCCGTCAGCCGATGTCGGCTCGACCGCAGTGCCGTTGGCGGCGACGGGCGACGAGGTCTGCAGCGAGGCCCGCTTCGGGGCATCGTCGCGCAGGAAGAACCAGTAGAACCCCGCACCGCCGACGACGATGACCGCCAGCACGGCAACCAGGGCGTACTTGGCCGACTTCTGCATCTGGAACTCCTGAGCGAGGGATCTGGACCGGTGAACGAGGCGAAAACCTAGGGCATCGGACGCGCGGCGTCGGGGTCAGGAGGGCCTATGTCGACCAGCCTGGTTCGATCGGTTCGATCAGATCGCCGACGATCAAGCCGTCGCGTCGTGGATCGCTCGCCAGACCCGTTCGGGGGTGGCCGGCATGTCGAGGTGGCGCACCCCGAACGGCGACAGCGCATCGACGACCGCGCTCTGCACCGCCGGGGTCGATCCGATCGTGCCGGACTCGCCGATGCCCTTGGCGCCGAGCGGGTTCACCGACGTCGGTGTCTCCATCGTCACCAGCTCGAACGACGGCAACTCGGCGGCCGAGATGATGGCGTAGTCGGCAAAGTTCGAGGTGATGGGGTTGCCGTCCTCGTCGTAGCGGACCTCCTCCATCAAGGCCTGGGCCACGCCCTGGGCGATGCCTCCGTGGCGCTGGCCCTCGACGATGAGGGGGTTGACCAGCCGGCCGGCATCGTCACAGGTGACGATCGAACGCAGTCGCACCCGCCCGGTCTCGCTGTCGACCTCGACCACCGCGACGTGGGCGCCGAACGGATAGGTCGGCGAGGTGGTCGTAAAGGTGCTGGTCTCGACCAGACCCACGGCCAGATCGGGGCCGGTCGTGTCGGCGGTGGCGGCGGCCGACGCCACCTCGGCCCACGAGCGCGACACCGACGGGGTGCCGGCCACGTGGAAACGACCGAGCTCGGTATCGAGGGTGACGTCGCCGGGCGCCGCCTCGAGCAGATCGGCGGCCACCAGCCGGGCCCGCTCGACCAGCGCCTCGGTGGCGGTGTGCACGGCCGCGCCGCCGACCTGCAACGACCGTGAGCCGAACGTGCCGGTGCCCTCGGCGACCAGATCGGTGTCGCCGGCCACGACGCGGATGTCGGCGACGGCAATGCCGGTCAGGTCGCTGGCGATCATGGCCCACGACGTGCGGTGACCCTGACCGTGGGCCGACGATCCGGTGTAGACGACAGCGGCCCCGTCGAGCTGCACCACGACCTTGGCGAACTCGGATTCGCCGGGAGCGGGCCCGGCGGTCACCTCGACGTACACCGAGACGCCGATGCCGAGCTGCACCAGATCGTTGGCGGCGCGTCGTTGCGCCTGCTCGGCGCGCAGTTCGGTGTAGCCCGCCGCGTCGAGGGCCCGATCGAGGGCACCCTCGTAGTCGCCGCAGTCATAGACGGCATCGGTCTTGGTCGTGTACGGAAACCCGTCGGCGGGGATCAGGTTGATGCGCCGCACCTCAGCCGGGTCCATGCCGATCTCGGCCGCGAACAGATCCATCGCCCGCTCGATGGCGGCGCTGGCCTCGGGCCGTCCCGCCCCCCGATAGGCCTCAATGGCCGTCGTGTTGGTGACGACCGCCTTCACGTTGCATTCGACCCG
>JAYUBX010000589.1:0-11174 GCA_043740665.1 Candidatus Neomicrothrix sp. | reverse complement strand
CCCGAGCTGGGTCTGGGGGCCCTTGAACAGTCCCGTGCCCCAGGATCCCCCCGTTGGCGATCGTCGTCTGGCTCTGATTCACGTTGTAGGCGGCGGAGGCCGTCGCGTGCGAGGTGTCGAGGAACGTGGTCAGACGGTCAGGCTGATAGGTCTACAAGACGCTCGACTGCAAGATCACCGCCACACCGATCACGCCCACCACGGTCAGCGCGGCCAGATAGCGACCCCGCACCCCCGCCGTGACGAACATGGCCACGGTGATGGCGATGAACAGCAGCGCGGTATCGAGTTCGGGCTGCAGCATGATCAGCGCCATCGGCAGGCCGGCTACCGCTAGGGCCATGCCCAGCCGCCGCAGATCGACGTCGCCCTTCCATGGCCGCGAACAGCGAAGCGAGTGCCACGATGAGCACGACCTTGGCGATCTCGGACAGCTGCAACTGGAACCCCGCGAATTCGAAACGGGACTGCGCCCCCTTGCTGGTCGAACCAAGGGGCGAGACGACCAGCGCCAGCAGCAGGCACATGGCCACGTAGATCGGCACGATCCAGTCGCGATATTTGCGATAGTCGATCGACGCGACCACCACCATGGTGAACACGCCAATGACGACGAAGCCGCCCTACTTGAGCAAAAATGTGTTGTTGTGCAGCGATCCGGTGGGCGACTTGTCCGGGCCCACCCCGTTGCGGGTGGCGCTCTAGACCATCAGCACGCCGACCAGCGAGATCGCCACCGCGCACACCAGCAGGATCGGGTCGAGGTGCCGCCACGGCGCCGACAGGTCGCGACGACTGCGATCGGACCGGTGGCTTCCCCCAGACGAGAGCCGGTAGCCAGCGCCATCAGTTCGCCTGGCCGGCCGCAGCCACCAACACTTGCTGGGGCGTCTGACCGGACACGGTCTCGAACACGTGACGCACCACCGGAGCGGCCGCCGCCGCGCCGAAACCCGCCTGCTCGAGCACCGCCACGGTGGCGTAGCGGGGCGCTCCGACCGGGCCGAAGGCGGCGAAGACCGACGTGTCGGCCTTGCCATTGACCTGGGCGGTGCCGGTCTTACCGGCCAGGGGGAACGCGTTCATGTCGAACCCGGCGAAGGCGAAGGCGGCGGTGCCGGTACGAGGCACCCCTTCGAGACCCTGCAGGATCGGATCACGGACGTTGGCCGGCAGGCTGACCTGACCCTTGACCACCGGGGCGACTGTCTGGATGACATCGGCGGGATTGTTCAGGTCGCCGCCACCGCGCAAGACCTTGGAGACGACGTTGGGCTGATAGAGGGTGCCACCGTTGGCGAAGGTGGCGTAGGCGTTGGCCAGTTGCAGCGGGGTCACCAGCACGTAACCCTGGCCGATGGCGGTGTCGACGTTGTTGCCCTCGCCGTAGGGATCGGCCTTCGGGTACCGGGCCTTCAGCGATGCGGCGTCGGGGATGAACCCGTTCTGCTCGAAGGGCAGCGGGACCCCGGTGTCGGCTCCGAGGCCGTACGACCTCGCCGTGTCCTGGATGCCGGTGGCTGGTCCGCTCTTGAAGAACCGGTCGCCCAACCAGTAGTAGAAGACGTCGCTCGAGACCGTGAGCGACTTGGCCATCGCCGTCGAACCGTTCACCGCGCCGCCGGAGTTCCGCTTCAGGCAGCCGGGGGCGGTGCTGGCCGCCGCACACCCGGACACATGGAAGACGCCGTTGTCCTGGTAGGGCGTCGTACCGTCGATGAGCCCGTTCTGCAGAGCGGCGGTGGCGGTGACCAACTTGAAGGTCGAGCCGGGGGCGTACTGACCCTGGATCGCCTTGTTCAGAAACGGGTCCCTGGCCGGGTCGTCGCCCTTGAGTTGGTTGTAGCGATCGGTCGAGATGCCGTTGACGAACTCGGTGGGGTCATAGGTCGGATACGACGCCATGGCCACCACGTTGCCGTTGGTGGGATCGAGCGTCACCGCCGAACCCGACGGCGCGTTGGTGGGGTACACGTTGCCCTGCTCACTGCCACCCTTGAGTGAGGCCATCTGGGTGGCGAGGGCGTCCTCGGCCGACTTCTGCACGTCGATGTCGATGCTCAACACCAGGTCGTTGCCCGGCTTGGGGGCCTGCTCGCTGACCACCCGAATGGGGGTCTGCTTCGAGTCGACCTCGATGGTCTGCACGCCCGGCGTCCCCCGCAGGTCGTCCTCGTACCGTTTCTCGACGCCGCTCTTGCCGATGCTGCTGTCACTTTGGTACGGCTTGGTGCTGACCGCCGCGTCGTCCTTCTTGGCCGCCAACTCGTCGGAGTTGACCCGACCGACGTAGCCCAAAACGTGGGCGGCCAACACATTGGCGACGCCGGGACTGCCGAAGTGGTACTGGCGGACCGACTCGCGCTCGACGGCGACACCGGGATACTCGGCGGCCCGCTCGGCGAAATAGACGAACAGTTCCTCGGGCACGTCGATGGCAATGGGGATCGGCTGCAGCAGGGCGTACTGCTTGTCGGCCAGGCTCTTCTCGATGCCGCTGACCTTGGTCGGGATACCGGCCTCGGTAAGCTTCTGGGCCACCCGCAGCTTGAGGTCGTCCCGGTCGGCCTTCTTCATCTTGCTCAAGGCGTAGGGATCGATGGTGACGGCCGGCGACACCCGGTTATCGACCAGGACCCGACCCTTGACGTCGAGGATGCGGCCGCGGGGTGCTTCCTCGGCGATGGTGCGCACCCGGTTGGCCGACGCCTGGACCTGGTACTGGCCGGCCACCATCACCTGCAGATACCAGAGTCGGGCAAACAGCGCGCCGAACAGCGAGAGCACCACCACGGCGACGATGCTGAGCCGGAGCCGGGGCGAGTCAGTGTTCATGAGCGGATCCAGTTGAGCACGCCCGAGCCCTCAACGGACCGCGGCCCGAAGGTTGGACGAATCGCCGAGGGCCCAACGCATGGCCCGGTTGGCCACGGGGATCAGCAAGGCGTTGACGCCGGCCACCACCGCGATCACGACCAGGAGGTGCTGGTTGATCAGGCCAGATCGACCAACGACGAGCGACACCAGGACATACAGCCCGATACCGAACACGCTGGCCGCGGCGGCGAGGAACACTGGCTGCAGGCGAGAGCTGCGCACGACTGCGCTCTGGGCCAGCCCGACGAGATAGCCAGTGATGCAGTAGACGAGCGCGCCCAGGCCCAGCGGCGTTTGCACCAGCAGATCGAGGCTGAGCCCGGCGAAGAAGCCCACGATGGCGCCATGGTCCGGGCCGCCGACCATGCCACCGGCGATGGCCATCAGCAGCAACAGGTCAGCGGCGGCACCGTCGATCCGCAGCTGCGACGCCAAGCCCCGTTCGAGCACGGTGACGGTGAGCAACACGATGGCGACTCGTACCGCGGTCCTCACGACGCCCCGGTCCACAGCACCACGCTGACGTAGGTGAGGTTCTGCAGGTTGGCCAACAGGTCGATGCCGAGGCTGGTCTGCAGACTGCCATCGTCGTTCGAGACCGACGCGACCGTGCCGACCGGCAGATCGGCCGGAAACAGCCCCCTGGCCACACCGGCGGTGACCAGGATCTGGCCAGGTCTGACCGGCGCGCCCGAGTTCATGGTGGCCCGCAACTGACGACCGCTGCCCTGTCCCCGTGCGACGGCCTGCACCGGCGCGTTGTTGAGGCTGCTGCCCACGACCGATACCCCGACGGCGAACGAGGTGTCGGTGATCAACTTGATGACCGAACGGTCGCCGCTCACCCGCACCACCGAACCGACCAGGCCGGTGCCGACGACCACCGGCATGTCGGTCTTGATGCCGTCGTTGCTGCCCTTGTCGATCTCGATGGTGTCGTCGAAGTTGGCCACGGCACCGGACACCACCCGGGCGCGGGTGGTGGGTAGGTCGCCCACGAACGGCAGGTTGGCCTGCTCGAGCAGCTGCTGCAATGACTGCTTGGCCACGTCACCGCTGGTGATCTGGCCATGGAGTTCGTCGACCTGCGCCTGCAGTTCGTCGTTCTGGCGCTTGAGGTCGTCGTACTGAAACGCGCCGTGCCAAAAGTTGCCGACCGGCTTGAACAACGACGCGGCGCCATCGCCGACGGGAGCAAAGACCGAGAGCGCACTGCTACGGGCCGAGTCGATGGGACCGAACCCTCGAAAGTCGAGGGTGAGCAGGGTCAGCGACGACAGGATCAGCAGGATCAGGGTGAACCGCGATCGACTGATTCGCCGGGATAAGGCCAACGCCAGGCCCCGCTCAGTTGGTGTTGGACGAGAAGAGGACGCCCTTGAGGGCCTCGAACTCCTCGAGCGACTGCCCGGAACCGATCGCCACGCAGTAGAGCGGATTGGGGGCGATCACGATCGGCATACCGGTCTCGTGCTCGAGACGGGCCGCCAGACCGTTGAGCAACGCGCCCCCGCCGGCCAGAACGATGCCCTGCTCCATGATGTCGGCGGCCAGCTCGGGCGGGGTCTTGTCGAGGGTGACCTTGACCGCGTCGACCACGGCCGACACCGGTTCGGCCAGGGCCTCACGAATCTCGTCGGTCGAGGTGACGATGGTCTTGGGCAGGCCCGTCACCAGGTCGCGACCGCGGATCTCGGCGTGCAGTTCTTCCTCGAGGGGCCATGCCGACCCGAGGGCGATCTTGACCTCCTCGGCGGTGCGCTCGCCCAGGGCGAGGCTGTATTCCTTCTTGATGAACTGGATGATGGCGTCGTCGAGCTCGTCGCCGCCGACCCGGATCGACTGGCTGGTGACCACACCACCGAGCGAGATGACCGCGACCTCGGTGGTGCCGCCGCCGATGTCGACAATCATGTTGCCGGTCGGTTCTTGCACCGGCATGCCGGCACCGATGGCCGCCGCCATCGGCTCTTCGATGATGTAGGCCGGCTTGCGGGCGCCGGCGAACTCGGCTGCTTCCTGCACGGCGCGCTGCTCGACCGGGGTGATGCCCGAAGGCACGCAGATGACCATGCGGGGCTTGGCCCACTTGCGCTGGTGCACCTTCTGGATGAAGTACCGCAGCATCTTCTCGCAGATGTCGAAGTCGGCGATGACGCCGTCCTTCAGCGGGCGGATCGCTTTGATGTGGGCCGGCGTGCGCCCGATCATCCGCTTGGCTTCGTGGCCCACGGCGACCGGCCGGCCGTCATTGACGTTGACGGCCACAACCGACGGCTCGTTGAGCACGATGCCTTCGCCGCGCAGATAGACGAGCGTGTTGGCCGTGCCGAGATCGACGGCCATGTCGCGGCCCATGATCGAGGAGAAGGAGGAGAGCACCTTGTCGGCCATTCGTTCAGGCCCCAGAGTTCGGAGCTGACGGCGAGGAGTGAGGCTCCGGCGAAGGCTAGGCGACAGGGCCCGCCTCTGCAGAAGCACGGCGAACGACGAAATCTGGCGCCGCCGTTGCGAATGACTACCCTATCGCATCGTAACGAAACTGCAATATCACCTTTGACGGATCATTTGTTGGATCCCCTGGCCCGCCTCGGTCAGCGATTGCATCGATCTCTGACCCCGCCCATGGCCGCACGCGGCCGTTTTTGCCGGATCGGGCCGGTCGCCTAGCGTGGCCACCTATGGATCGCACTCTTGTCATCTGCAAACCCGACGCCGTCGAACGTGGCCTCGTTGGCGAAATCGTCGGCCGATTCGAGCGCAAGGGCCTGACCCTCGTGGCCGCCGAGCTTCGGGGGATCGACGCCGACCTGGCCGGTCAGCATTACGCCGAACACGACGGCAAGCCGTTCTACGCCGGGCTGGTCGAGTTCATCGGCCGGTCACCAGCCCTGGTCTTCGTGCTCGAGGGCCCCGAAGACACGTGGAAGGCCGTGCGCTTGATGATGGGTACGACCAACCCGCTCGATGCCGCACCCGGCACCATTCGCGGCGACCTCGGCACCCTGTTCACCGAGAACCTGGTGCACGGATCCGACTCGCTCGAGTCGGCCCAGCGAGAGATCGCCCTCTTCTTCCCCACCCTCTAACCCCCCCCACCCTCTAACTGCCGAACCTTCCCCGGTTGGGGAGTTGGTCAGTCGAGGTCGGAGTCGGAGTAGTCGTCGGGGTCGGGAGAGTCGGCGGGTTCGAGGCCGGTTTCGCGGTCGAACTGCGGCTCGTCGCCGTAGGCATCGTCGAGGTCGTGGGCGAGTTCGGCACGCCGCCGAAGGGTGGTGCGGGCCTGGCCGACGACGTAGAGCGAGCCGGCGATCAACACCAGGTCATCATCTTCGGACATGGCCAGGGCCCGATCGATGGCCTCGGTGACCGTCCCCCCGTCCTCGACGGTGGCGCCCAGTTCGATGGCAGCCGCGGCGATGTCGGACGACGGCACTGCTCGCGGCGACGGCGCGGTACACGTGATCACCAGGTCGAAGGAGGCGACATCGAACGCTTCCAGCATGGTGACCAGGTCGCGGCCGCCCAAGAGCCCGACGACCAGTGTGCGCCGCCCGAGCACCTCGAAGTCGGCGGCCAGCGTCTCGGTCGCGGCCTCGGCGCCGGCCGGGTTGTGGGCGCCGTCGATCAGCACCAACGGCGCCCGCCCCATGACCTCGAGACGACCCGGGATGGTGAGACCGGCGAAGCCGGCCTCGGCGATGTCGGGTTCGAGGGCTCGGCTGAAGAAGGCCTCGACCGCGGCGACAGCGATGGCGGCGTTGTCGGCCTGGTGCGCACCGTGGACAGGGACGAAGACCTGCTCGAGCGCCCCGAGGGGCGTATGCAGGTCGACCAGTCGGCCGCCCACCGCCGGCAGATCCTGATCGACGCCGAAGTCGACGTCGCGTTCCCAGGTCTGGCGAGGGCCCTCGGCCAGGAAGACCGACCGCAGATCCTCGTCGGTCTCGCCCAGCACCAGAAACGAACCGGGCTTCACGATGCCGGCCTTCTCGGAGGCGATGGCGCGACGCCAGTCGCCGACACCGTCGGTGTGGTCGAACCCGATGTTGGTGATCACGGCCACGTCGGCGTCGACCACGTTGGTGGCGTCGAAGCGACCGAGCAGGCCGACTTCGATCACGGCCACGTCGACGGCGACCAGGGCGAAGTACGACAGGGCCGCAGCAGTGACCAGTTCGAACCAGCTCGGGGTGATGCCGGCGACCTGCTCGATGGTGGCCACGTCGGTGATGGCGGCGGCGAGGTCGGCGTCGTCGACCGGAGCGCCGTTCCACGCGATGCGCTCGTTCAGTCGTTCGAGGTGCGGGCTGGTGTAGGTGCCGACGCTCAGGCCGCTCTCGACCAGTAGCGCGGTGACCATCCGGGCCACCGAGCCTTTGCCGTTGGTGCCGGTGATGTGGATCGTGGGAAAGGCCCGATGCGGATCACCCATGACCTCCATGAGCCGATGCATGTGATCGAGCGAGAGCCCCTCGATCTTGCCGGCGGACGCCTCGAGGTTCTGGTGGCGGTCGAGGTAGTCGAGGGCGTCAGACAGGTTCATGGGCTGCTGACGCTATCGGAGGGGCGCGACGAGGTTCGACCGTGCCGATCGGGGTCGGCGGTGGCTCAGGACGCGGCGCGGCGGGGCCGGGGCTGCGACGTGGTGGCGGTGCGAGGCACCAACGTGGGATTCACCTTGTCGAGCACGACGGCCCGGTCGATGACGACCTTGGCCACGTCGTCGCGACTCGGCAGGTCGTACATGACCGACAGCAGCACCTCTTCGAGGATGGCCCGCAGACCACGGGCACCAGTGCCCCGCAGCAGCGCCTGGTCGGCCACTGCGCCGAGCGCGTCATCGGTGAACTCGAGCTCGACGTCTTCGAGCTCAAAGAACTTCTTGTACTGCTTCACCAGGGCGTTGCGAGGCTCAACGAGGATGCGGATGAGGGCTTCCTGATCGAGATTGCTGACCGCGCCGATGACCGGCAGCCGGCCGATGAACTCGGGGATCAGACCGAACTTGAGCAGGTCCTCGGGGAGCACCTGCGAATAGAGCGCGCCGACATCGGCCATGTTGTTGCTGCGCAGCTCGGCGTTGAAGCCGATGCCCTTGCGGCCGACCCGGCTCTCGATGAGCTTGTCGATGCCGGCGAAGGCGCCGCCGCAGATGAACAGGATGTTGGTCGTGTCGATCTGGATGAATTCCTGGTGCGGGTGCTTGCGGCCGCCCTGGGGTGGCACCGAGGCGGTGGTGCCCTCGAGGATCTTGAGCAGCGCCTGCTGCACGCCTTCGCCGGAGACGTCACGAGTGATCGACGGGTTCTCGCTCTTGCGGGCGATCTTGTCGATCTCGTCGATGTAGATGATGCCGGTCTCGGCCTTCTTGACGTCGTAGTCAGCGGCCTGGATCAGCTTGAGCAGGATGTTCTCGACGTCCTCGCCCACGTAGCCAGCCTCGGTGAGGGCGGTGGCATCGGCGATGGCGAACGGCACGTTGAGCATGCGGGCCAGGGTCTGAGCCAGCAGCGTCTTGCCGCAGCCGGTGGGGCCCAACAGCATGATGTTGGACTTGGCCAGCTCGACATCGGTGTCGTGGCCGGCCCCGAACTGCACCCGCTTGTAGTGGTTGTAGACCGCGACCGACAGGATCTTCTTGGCGGGGTCCTGACCAATGATGTAGTCGTTCAGGAACTCGTAGATCTCACGAGGCTTGGGCAGCTCGTCGAAACGCAGCTCGCTGGTCTCGGCCAGCTCTTCTTCGATGATCTCGTTGCACAGGTCGATGCACTCATCGCAGATGTAGACGCCGGGGCCGGCGATGAGCTTCTTGACCTGCTTCTGGGACTTGCCGCAGAACGAGCACTTGAGCAGCTCGCCTCCGTCTCCGAACTTGGCCACGTCGTCTCCCCCGGGATCGGGCTGGCGGACAATCTGGTCTATCTGGTCTAGCCGGTCTGGCTGGTGATCTAGTGGACAGCCGTGATCGGGCCACTCGTGTCAACGAGCGCTCGGGCCGTGATGACCTCGTCGATGATGCCGTAGTCCTTGGCCTCGCTGGCCGACATGACGAAGTCGCGATCGGTGTCCTGGTGGATCTTCTCGACGGACTGGCCGGTGTGGGCGGCCAGGATCTCCTCGAGCATGCCCCGCATGCGCAGGATCTCCTTGGCCGCCAACTCGATGTCGGTGACCTGACCCTGGCTCTGGGCGTAGGGCTGGTGAATCAAGATGCGGGCGTGGGGCAGGGCCATGCGCTTGCCCGGGGTACCGGCGGCCAGCAGCACGGCGGCGGCCGAAGCGGCCTGGCCGAAGCAGATGGTGGCGATGTCAGCCTTGATGAACGACATGGTGTCGTAGATCGCAAACAGCGCGGTGATGTCGCCGCCGGGCGAGTTGATGTAGAGGCTGATGTCCTTGTCCGGGTTCTCGGACTCAAGGTGCAGCAACTGCGCACAGGTCATGTTGGCGACGGAGTCGTCGATCGGGGTACCCAGGAAGATGATGTTCTCCTTGAGCAGCCGCGAGTAGAGGTCGTACCCCTTGGTCATCCCACGGTTGTCGGTCTCGTAGACCGTGGGGTTCGGCATGTAGTTGCGGATCTCGCTCACTCGGTGCCCTCTTCGTTCTCGGCGCCCACGTCGCTGGCGGTCGCCTCAGGGGTGGAATCGCTGGGGGTGGAATCCTCGACGCTATCGGGATCGCCGGACGGCGCCTCGGTCAGGGCCACAGTGGCATCGTCGTCGTCGGACGGGTCGAGATCGGCCCGGTCGATCACCGTGCCGTGCTCGTCGACCATCTCGACCGTCTCGGTCAAGAAGATCATCGCCTTGCCGCGTCGGATGTCACCCAGGAGCGCCGACACCTGATCGGCTTCCTTGAACTGCTTGCGAACGGCGGCGGGCTTCAGCTGCAACTGCTCGGCGATCTTGGCGTACTCGTCCTCGAGCTCGTCGTCGGTCACCTCGAACTGCTCGGCCTCGGCGACCGCTCGTAGGGCGAGGTCGAACTTGGCGGCCCGACCCGACATCTCACGAAGGTTCTCGACGAAGTCTTCGCTGTCCTGGCCGCTGCTGGCGAGCCACTGATCGAGGTTCATGCCCTGGGCCTGTAGCCGCATGGCGAAGTCCTGCAGGCGCTGCTGCATCTCGGCCGACACCAGCGCGTCGGGCACCTCGACGTCGACCAGCTCGATGAGGGCGTCGCTGATCTTGTCGTTGATCGACATCTGCGCCTGCATCTTGCGCACCTTGGTCATCCGCACGGCGAGGTCGTCCCGCAGCTCGGCCAGGGTGTCGAACTCGGAGGCGTCGGACGCCCATTTGTCGGTCGGCTCGGGCAGCACCCGTTCCTTGATCTCCTTGACCGTGACCACGAAGTTCAGGCCATCGTCTTCAGGATCCGGGTGATCGGCGTCGAACTCGAGCACATCACCGGCCGACGCCCCCGTGAGGGCCTCGTCGAGCTCGGGGACGATGCCGGCGCTGCCGACCTCGTACGAATAGTCCTGGGCGGTGAGACCCTCGAGGGACTCACCGTTCTGCGAGCCCTCGATGTCGATGGTGACGAAGTCGCCCTCGGCCGCCGGCCGCTCGACCGTGGCCAGTTCGGCGTGCTGGGCGCGCATGCGATCGATCTGACCGTCGATGTCCTCGTCGGTGGCATCGGGCGAAGCGATGGTGATGCGCAGGCTCTCGTAGCCGGGCACGACCACGACGGGCCGCACCTCGACCACGGCCTCGAACACGACCGGGCCGGTCTCTTCCCCATCGGTGATCTCGATCTCGGGTGCGGCGATCACATCGACATCGTGCTCGCGCACGGCGGTGGCGTAGTACTCGGGGATGGCGTCACGAAGCGCCTCGCCGCGGGCGACGCCCTCGCCGAGCCGCGTCTCGAGCAGACGTCGGGGGGCCTTTCCGGGTCGGAACCCCGGGATGTTCACCTCCCGGGCGATCTTTCGGAAGGCGGCATCGACGGCCTTCTCAAATTCTTGCTCGTCGACCTCGACCGAGAGCTTGACCTTGTTGTCTTCGAGTTCCTCGACGGACGTCTTCACGGCGGGTGAGTGTATCGGTCGCCGGGGCCGGTCCGAACCGGGTTGGCCGGAACGGGCCGCACGGCTCATAAGGGGCCACCGCCCGACGGTCGCGCTGCTGCCCTACGCTCGACCGATGGCCACAGGCGAACCGCCGGCTCACTCCGACCCGTTCGAGGGCCTCGAACTCGACGAGGCGTTCATCCGGGCCGCGACCGTCAACGAACTGCCGGCGTCGGAACGCCTGGCGCGGCTGCGGCGGATCGACGAGGCC
>JAYUBX010000588.1:0-14130 GCA_043740665.1 Candidatus Neomicrothrix sp. | reverse complement strand
TGGCGCCCGAGCTGTTTCTCGTGTGCGTCGCCGCGGCCTATCAGGTTCGCCACGGTGCGGTGGTGCCGACCTACGGGCCGCCGCAGGGTTACCCGATGCCGCCTCCGCCGGGCTACGGCCAGGCGCCGCCCGGATACCCACCACCACCACCACCGGGGTACGGCCAGCCGGCAGTCGGGTACGGCCCGCCTCCCTTGGGGTACGGCTCGCCGCCGCTGGGCTACGACCGGCCGGTGCCCGCACCGCCGCCGCCGGGGTGGGGCTCGAGCCTCGAGCGTTAGCCTGGCCAGATGTCCGCCTATCTCGACCATGCGGCGTCGACCCCCATGCGGCCCGAGGCGGTCGAGGCCATGTTGCCCTGGTTGCGTGACCACCAGGCCAACCCGTCGGGCGCCCATCGCTTGGCGCGAGATGCCCGCCGGGCGCTCGACGAGGCACGTGACATCGTCGCCGATGCCGTCGGGGCTGAGTCGGGCGACGTGGTCTTCACCAGTGGCGGCACCGAGGCCGACAACCTGGCGGTCCTCGGTGTCCATGACCGTCGCGGCGGGGTCTTGGTCGGCTCGGCCATTGAGCATCACGCCGTGCTCGACCCGTTGGTGGGACGAGCTGGTCGCGTCGTGGCGGTCGACGGGCGAGGCGTGATCGATCTCGACGCCTTGGCGGCCGTGCTCGACGCAGAGGTCACGCTCGTCTCGGTCATGTTGGTCAACAACGAGATCGGCACACGCCAGCCCCTAGCAGCGGTGGCCGAAGTTGTCCGCCGGCTGGCGCCCTCGGCCACGATCCACACCGATGCGGTGCAGGCCGTCAGCTGGATCGATGTCGCGAGCGCGGCATCGTCAGCCGATCTGGTGTCGATCAGCGCCCACAAGTTCGGCGGCCCGAAGGGTGTCGGCGCCTTGATCGTGCGGCCGGGCACGCCCCTGGCGGCTCGCCAGATCGGCGGCGGGCAGGAACGCGAGCGACGCAGCGGTACGCCGAATGTGGCCGGCATCATCGCCATGGCGACGGCGCTTCGGCTCACCGTCGATCAACGGGCCGCCACGACCGCTCGGGTGACGACGCTGCGCGACCGGCTGACCAACGGCTTGCTGGCCGAGGTCCCCGACGCCATCGAGACCGGCGTGGTCGAAGGTGACCGGTCGAACCTGACCGGCAACATCTGTCACCTCTGCATCCCTGGCGTCGAGAGCGAGGCGCTGCTCTTTCTGCTCGAGCAGGACGAGATCTGGGCGGCGGCGGCGTCGTCGTGCGCCAGCGGGGCGATGGAGCCGTCGCACGTGTTGGCGGCGATGGGCGTGTCCCGCAACTTGGCGTTCAGTCCACTGAGGTTGTCGCTGGGTTGGTGCAGCACCGATGCCGAGGTCGACCGAGCGCTCGACGTGATCCCGCCCGCCGTCGCCCGGCTTCGTCGTTTCGCTCGTCCCGCGGCACGCTCGGGCGGACAGCGACCGACGGTGGCGTCATGAAAGTGTTGGTCGCCATGTCGGGCGGTGTCGATTCATCGGTCGCCGCGGCTCTGCTGGTCGAGGCCGGCCACGACGTCACCGGGGTCACCATGAAGTTGTGGGGCGGCGACAGCGACACCGGTTGCTGTTCGGTGGCCGACGTCGATGATGCTCGTCGGGCCGCTCAGCTGCTCGACGTCGAGCATGTCGTCTTCAACTTCGGGGACGACTTCATGGCCCACGTCGTCGAGCCCTATGTCGCCGCGCACGCCGGTGGTTTGACACCGAATCCCTGCATTGAGTGCAACCGCCATCTCAAGTTCGATCGACTGCTCGACCGGGCTGATGCCCTTGGGTTCGACGCTCTGGCCACCGGGCATCACGCGCGCATCGTCGAGGGTCCCGAGGGCTTACCCCGGTTGGCGCGCGGTGCCGACCCGGCCAAGGACCAGAGCTACGTGCTGTACGTCGTGCCCTCGTCCGACCTGGCCCGGGTGTTGCTGCCCATCGGCGCCATGACCAAGACCCAGGTGCGGGCCGAGGCCACCCGGTTGGGGTTGCGCACCGCGACCAAGCCCGACAGCCAGGACGTGTGCTTCATCACCTCGACCGGTGGGCGTCAGGCCTTTCTCGGTGATCGCATCGGACTGCGTCCCGGTCTGGTGGTCGACCGAGCGGGGCGCACCCTGGGCCACGTCGACGCCGTCGAACTGGTCACGGTGGGTCAGCGCAAGGGTCTGGGCTTGGCGGGCGAGGGTGAGCCCCGCTACGCCGTCGACGTCGATGTCGCGGCGGCCGTCGTCACCGTCGGGGGAGCCGACGAGTTGCTCGCCGATGCGGTGGTCCTGGGCGATCTGGTGTGGTCCGGGTCGGTCGTGGCCGGCTCGGCCGTGGCCCAGTGCAGCGCGCACGGCACTCCGCGTCGCGTCGAGGTGTCGGCTCCGAGCGAGGCCGACACGGTTGAGCTGCGCTGGCTCGACGGCCCCCAGCGCCGGGTCGCTCCGGGCCAGAGCGTGGTGCTCTACGACGGCGACGAGGTGCTTGGCGGCGGCATCGCCCGCTGAGGATCACGCGCCGCCGGGGGCATGTAGTTGGGCTACCCGATTGGGTAGTTGCGGGCCGCAGCCTCGGACAACACGACGCCGGGTCGGGTCGGCGTCAACAGCACCGAGGTCACATCCTCGGATACCACCGGGTGCTGGCCTCGCCACCGCCGCACCGGCGTGGGGCTGATCGCGACCAGCTCGCGAGTCGTCAGCACGAGGGCCAGGCCGGGGGCGCCCTGGGTCAGATCTCGGGCCTGGCTGTCGGCTGGCGCGGGTCCGAGCGACCCGACCTGATTGCGCAGCACCAACATGGCCTCGACGACGGCGAGCTGGTCGTGCACCACGATGCCGGCGGGGGTGAACACCAGCCACCGGCGCGCCAGCAGGTGCAACGAGCGGGTGCCCCACCAAGTCACGGTCCAACCCAGTACCAACGCTACTGCTCCCACCACCCACGCCCCGGCGCCGAGCAATAGGGGACCCGCCGTTGCGCCGGCCACGACGACGGCCCAGGTCAGCTCGATAGGTCCGAGCAGCAGCACCCCTGGCGCCCGTAGGGGCAGCCGACGCTCGTCGCCGTAGGACGAGCCGTTGACGAACGCGTCGCCGACGGCAGGGGCGAACGCGAGCGCGGCGGTGGCGACCGTGATGGCCAGTGCGAGGGCATCATCGGCACCCAGCGACGGCGTGGCGGCCGCGGCCCACGCTGTGGCCACGGCGGCGGCCGGTGCCACGATGCGAACGAGGGTGAGGGTGACCGTCCGCGGCACGAGGGTGGCGACCAGGGTCGCGGCCCAAATCAGCCAGAGGCCGACCGACGCGGTCGAACGGAAGAGGTGGCTGTGAGGATCGAGGGCCTCGGCCAGTGCGGGCCCGGCGACGAGCGGCACCAGCGCCCACATGGCAGCCAGGCCCCAGCGGCGGGCCGCCGTGGTCGCGTTCGTCAGCAGGTTGGTCATCGTGTTGGTCACGGCGCAGGACTCAGGTTGGCGCGACTCATGGTCGAAGATTTGCGTACGGGTGAGGCGCGTGGCTATTCCATAGCAACCGGGGCGGCGACGTCGACCTCGATTTGAGGGAAGGGGAGTCCGTTGGCTGACGAACGACTGGTGGCCTTGCCGGTCGGTTTGTCGACGTCGATCGGCAGTCTTCCCCACTGCGATCCGTCCGAAGCGGTCGATTTCATCCTGCGTCACCAGCATCGGTTGCCGGCGGCGCCGTCGCTCCCGGCGCGGTCGCGTCGCGAGGGCATGATCGCCCAGGCCGCCTACGGCATCGCCGGTGTCACCGTGCTCGACGATGGCTCGTTGGCCATCGACCAGTCGGCCATCGATCCCGAGGCTCCGCTGAGCGACCCCGGATTCTCCTCCGACGGCTTCGTCGGATTGCGCGCCTTCCTCAACGCGGTGGCCGATCGTCGGGGTCCGATCAAGGTCTCGCTCACCGGACCGGTCACCCTGGGCGTGGCGCTGCATGCCGCCGGGCTCGACGCCGACCTGGCCTTTCGGATGAGCGGCTCGGCCGTCACCCAGCGGGCGCGGGCCATGGTGCAATATGTCAGCCAGCGGGTGCCCCAGGCTCAGCTCGTCACCTTCGTCGACGAGCCCAGCCTGACCGCGGCGATGCACCCCGATTTTCCGATTGCTCCCCTCGACGGCATCGATCTGGTGTCGGGCACGCTGGCCGTGCTCGAACGGTTGTCGATCACCGGGCTGCACTGCTGCGGCACCGCCGACTGGCGACTGGTCATGCAGGCCGGCGCCCACATCTTGTCGATGCCTACCGATGCCGGTATCGAGCAGTCAGCTGGCGCGCTGGCCGGCTTCCTCGATCGAGGCGGGTGGGTCGCATGGGGCGCGGTGCCGACCGACGGCCCGGTCGGCACCACCGTCGACCGACTCTGGCGGCAGCTCTCGGCCACCTGGTGCGAGCTGGTCACGTCGGGTGGGTGCGACCCGGTGCGCCTGCGTACCCAGGCCATGATCACGCCGGCCTGCGGCCTCTATCACCACGGCGTGACCCAGGCCGAGCAGGTGCTCGACTTCACCAACCGGCTGGCCCTGCGGCTCCACGACCAAGCCATCGGTGTGCGGCTGTCCGTCGGAGCCTGATCCACTGCGTCGCAGGGGGGATTGATTGGCTCTCCGAGGGTGATGTCGCCGAGCTGCTCGCCCAGGTGCGGGCGGACCAGACGGCATGGCTTGGACGGGGTACCGCCGCCCGATGGAGTCTCGCCGGCGCGCAACCGAAGATGGCGTTGCTCTACGACGACGAACGCGGGTGGGGCCGTCCACGGGGGCGCCCGGCCACGAACCGGATCTTGAAGCCGGCGATCGCGGAGTTCGACGATCATGACCTCAACGAGCACCTGTGCCTGGAAGCAGCTGGCCTGCTCGACCTTCGTGCCGTGCGCTCGGAGGTCGTGTCGTTCGGCGCCGAGCGCGCCATCGTCGTCGCGCGCTACGACCGCGTCCAGGGTTGCGGCGGCGGCTGGGAGCGCGTCCATCAAGAAGACCTCTGCCAGGCGCTTGCGGTCCACCCGACGCAGAAGTACCAGAACGAGGGCGGCCCCAGCCCCGTTGACGTCGTCAAGCTGCTGCGTTCGTCGATCCCGGGCCGCCACACAGCCGAACGTGATGTCGCCGGCTTCGTCGATGCGCTCATCTTCAACTGGCTGATCGCCGCGCCCGATGCGCACGCCAAGAACTACAGCGTCCTGCTGTCGGGTTCTCGGGTGCGCCTCGCGCCGCTCTATGACATCGCCTCCGCCCTGCCCTACACCGACCTTTACGTTCCGAAGGTGCGCTCGGCCATGAAGATCGGGCCCTACTACCTGCTCTCGGCGATCAAGCAGAGCGCGTGGCGGGCCCTCGCCACCGACGCCGGTGTCGATGCCGACGAGCTGGTCGTCCGAGCCCGTGAGCTCGCGGCTACCGCCCCTGATGCGTTCTCCGACGCGGCCGCAGTCCTCACCGTGACCGGGGTGAACTCGGACCTGCCAGCTCGGCTGATCGACGGCGTCGCCCAGCGGTCCGCCAGATGCCTCACCGGGCTCGGCTGAGAAGTCCGACCACTCGGCCTTCGGACGGTACGTGGCCTTCACGAGGTACGTGGCCGCGCCGCTGGGCTGCATGCGCCGCCGGGTGGTTTGGCCCGCGATCGGTGTCGTACCCCGGCGGTAGGGTGACCGATGTGCCCCGTTCCCGCCGGTCTGTCGCCGCCGACCCGGCTGTCGATTCGTCGGTCGATCCAGCTGAGCGGGCACAGCATTTGCGCGAGCTGATCGGGCATCACAACCGGCGCTATTTCGAGCTCGACGAGCCGGAGATCCCCGACGCCGACTTCGACGCCTTGCTTCGCGAGTTGCGGGCGATCGAGGAGGCGCATCCTGACCTGATCGTGCCCGATTCGCCGACGCAGCACGTCGGTGGCGGGGCCACGACCACGTTCGCGCCGGTCGTGCACGCGGTGCCCATGATGTCGCTCGACAACGCCTTCTCGGCCGACGAGCTCACTGCCTGGGGCGAGCGTCTGACCCGACGGCTGGCCGAGATCGGCGATGCGGCCCATGCCGTCGGCTTCGTCGCCGAGCTCAAGATCGACGGGTTGGCGGTTTCGATCCGCTACGAGCGGGGTCGTCTGGTTCAGGCCGCGACCCGGGGCGACGGCCGCATCGGCGAAGACGTCACCGCCAACGTGCGCACCATCAGCGCGCTGCCCGAGCGGTTGGCGCCAGGTGCCCCCGACGTGTTCGAGGTGCGGGGCGAGATCTACATGCCGATTGCCGAGTTCGAGCGGCTCAACGCGGCTCAGGTCGAAGCTGGCCTGCGTACCTACGTCAACCCTCGCAACACCGCCGCCGGGTCACTGCGCCAGAAGGACCCGTCGATCACCGCCACCCGCAACCTGTCGTTCTGGAGCTATCAGCTGGGACAGGTCGAGGGTGGTCCCGACTTCACGTCGCACCACGAGACCCTCGATTGGTTGGCCGCCCTCGGTTTTCCGGTCAATCCCGAGGTGCGGCGTATGTCGACCCTCGACGAGGTCTACGCCACCTGCATGCACTGGCAGCAACACCGCCACGACCTGCCGTACGAGATCGACGGCGTGGTGATCAAGGTCGACGACCTAGCCATGCGCAATGAGCTCGGCTCGACCACCAAGGCGCCCCGCTGGGCCATCGCCTACAAGTTCCCGCCTGAAGAACGCACGACCCGGCTGCTCGACATCATGGTGTCGATCGGTCGCACCGGTCGGGCCACACCCTTCGCCGTGCTCGAACCGGTCTTCGTCGGTGGGTCGACGGTGGGCATGGCCACCCTGCACAACCAGGACCAGGTCAAGGCCAAGGATGTCCGCCCCGGCGACACCGTCATTGTGCGCAAGGCCGGCGACGTCATCCCCGAGGTGGTCGCTCCGGTGTTGGCCGAACGACCCGAGGGTTTGGCCGAGTGGTCGTTCCCCACGGTCTGCCCCGTGTGCGGCACGCCCTTGGTCCGCCCGCCAGGTGAGTCCGACCATCGCTGTCCCAACGAGCTGTGCCCGGCACGGGTGGCCGGCACCATCGCCCACTTCGCCGGGCGAGGGGCCATGGACATCGAGGGGTTCGGCGAACAACGGGTGCGCCAGTTCCAGAGCATGGGGATGCTGGCCGACGTAGCCGACGTCTATCACCTCGACTACGACCGGCTGCGTGAGCTGGGGGGCTTCGGCGAAACCTCGATCGCCAACCTGCAGGCGGCCATCGAGGCATCGAAGCAGCGGGCGTTGGCCAACCTGCTGGTGGGGCTCAACATCCGTCATCTGGGTGGCGTCGGCGGCGAGGTCGCGGCTCGTGCCTTCGGCCACATCGATCGCATCATGGCGGCGTCGACCGACGAGTTGGCCGCAGTCGACGGCATCGGGCCGGTGATCGCCCAGAGCGTGCACAACTGGTTCGCCGACGATGCCAACCGGTCGATCATCGAGCAGCTGCGCGCCGCCGGGGTCAACCTCGAAGGGCCCGATGCCCCCGATGCCCCCCAGACCCTTGCCGGGCTCTCGGTCGTGGTCACCGGCACGCTCGATGCCTACACGCGTGACGAAGCCGAAGCGGTCATCAAGGCCCACGGCGGCAAGGCGCCGGCCAGCGTGTCGAAGAAGACCACGGCGGTGGTGGTCGGCGACTCGCCGGGCGCCTCGAAGGTCACCAAGGCGACTGAGCTCGGTGTGCCGATCCTGGACGAAGCCGCGTTCGTGCAGTTGCTCACCACTGGAGAGGTTCCTTCATGACGTTCATCGATGCCGTGGTGTTCGACTTCGGCGGGGTGTTCACCCCCTCGCCGTTCGACGCGGTCCGCACGCTGGGCGAGGGGCTCGGTCTCGACGAGGACCAAGCCATGCTCTACGTCTTCGGTCCCTACGACCGCGACACCGAGCACCCGTGGCATCAGGCTGAGCGGGGCGAGCTCGATCTGGCCTCGGCCCGAGACCAGATCCAGGTGCTGGCCCGCACGGACGGCTACGAGGTCGACCTGTACGAGCTGTTCGGGTTGCTCGGCGGCACCGCCGTGCGGCCCGACATGGTCGATCGCACCCGGGCGCTGAAGCAGGACGGCTATCGCACCGCCATGATCACCAACAACGTGTTGGAGTTCCGAGAGTTCTGGCGTCCGATGGTGCCACTCGACGAGCTGTTCGACGTGGTCATCGACTCGAGTGAAGTCGGCATGCGCAAGCCCGATCCGCGGATCTTCCAGCTGGCCCTCGACCAATTGGGCGCCATCGAGCCCAGCCGCGCGGTGTTTCTCGACGACTACCTCGGCAACGTCATGGCCGCCGAGGCCATGGGCATCCGGGGGGTGCTGGTCGAGGCGGCCTACACCGAGGCCATCGACCGACTCGACGCCATCCTCGCCGGTGCTCAGGTCGATCCCTGGCCGCCGCCGACTTGATGTGCTACAAGTAATACATGACTTCAGTCGGTATCCGTGAACTGCGACAGCGAGCGAGCGAGCTGATCCGTCAGGTTGAGGGTGGGGAGACGATCGAGATCACCGATCGGGGACGACCGGTCGCCGTCCTCGCTCCGCTCACCGACCCTGGGCCGACCGAGCGGCTACGGGCTTCGGGTGATCTTGTCTCGGGTGACGGTTCTTTCGACGACCTCCCTGCTCCCCTCGAGCTTGATCCCGATCAAGACGCACCGTCATCGGTGCTCGCACGACTGCGAGCCGATGAGCGCTAGGCGGGTCACCTACCTCGACTCGTCAGCCATCCTGAAGCTCGTCGTTCGAGAACCTGAGTCGGTTGCGCTTCGCTCCCACCTACGCCGCCGGCCTCTCGTGTCGAGCGCCCTCGCTCGGACCGAAGTGATCCGCGCGTTGTTGCCGCATGGCGATCAAGCGATTCGCCGGGGTCTTGATGTTCTCAGCACACTCGACCTTGTCCGAGTCAACGACCGCACGCTCACCGTTGCTGGCGAGCTCCAACCGACTGAACTCCGCTCGCTCGACGCCATCCATCTCGCCACCGCCCAACAGTTCGAGGCCGAACTCAACCAGATCGTGACCTACGACGATCGCATGGCGATAGCGGCGCGAGCGATAGGCATCCGCGTCGCCGCACCCGAATAGTCGATCGACTGGGGCGATCATCCCGCAAACTGAGGTTGGGGCGTAGACGGTGGCCGCAGTCGGCTCGGCGCGTGGCTCAAGCCGGCACCGGATTCGTCCTGCGTGCGGTCACACGACGCTGAAGCACCAGGTGTGGGTCGACGACTGGCTGGGTCCGGTCTCGAACTTCCAGTAGGTGGCGACGACGCAGTTCTTGCCGGCGGGCCAGGCGCTGAGGATCTTGCCGTCGCCCGGCTGGAAGCGGATCTCGTTGAGGGCGGGAACCCGATTGATCTGATCGTCGGGGACCGGCACGCCGTTGGCGACCAGGCTGCCGGTGTAGCCGTCGGCCAGACGGATGCCGACCTGGGCCTGCTGCAAGACCTTGTCGCCATCGTTCGGGATCAGCTGCACCACCACGCCGTTGTCGAACTGAGCCTCGCTCTGGCTGGTGAGGTGGTTGGCCGCGTAGATGCCGCCGGCGGCGGCGAGCAGCAAGCCGACGAGCAGGATCTTCACCGGTAGGGGGATCTCTCGCAGCACCCCCGGCACCCTGGTCGGGGGCCGGACGGACCCGACGAATTCGGTTTCGATCTCGGGTTCGATGTCGGCATCTGGATCAGGCACCTCTCCAGTGTGCCCGAGCGCTGCGGTCGTTGGCACAGTCGGTGCCCCAGATGACAAGCACGTAACTACTACGGTGTCGTGTGTGACTCTCTCCCGGCTGTCCGATCGCATCGGGCAGGTGCTGTCCGACCGCTATCGGTTGTTGGCACCGATCGGCACCGGCGCGTCGGCGTCGGTCTACCTGGCCGACGACGTCACCCTGCGGCGGCGGGTCGCGGTCAAGATCCTGCACGACGCGCTGGCTGGCGACGAGGCGTTCCTACGGCGGTTCCGCGCCGAGGCGCAGGCCGCCGCGGCCCTGAACCACCCGAACATCCTGGCGGTGTTCGACTGGGGCCACGACGACGTGCCGTTCCTGGTGACCGAATATCTCGGTGGCGGCAGCCTGCGCACCCTGCTCGATCACCACCAGCGCCTGACACCGGCACAGGCGTTGACGGTCGGGCTCGAGGCCAGTCGGGGGCTCGACTACGCCCATCGCCGAGGGTTCGTCCACCGCGACATCAAGCCGGCCAACTTGTTGTTCGACGAAGAAGCCCGCCTGCGTATCGCCGACTTCGGGCTGGCCCGAGCGCTAGCTGAGGCTGCCTGGACCGAACCGCAGGGCGCGGTCTTGGGCACGGCCCGGTACGCCTCGCCCGAACAGGCCCGGGGCGAGACCCTCGACGGCCGCAGCGATGTGTATTCGCTCGGCCTGGTAATCATCGAGGCGGTCACCGGCTCGGTGCCGTTTGCGGGCGACACGACCATCGGCACGCTGATGGCCCGGGTCGACGCCGCCGTGCGGGTGCCGCCATCGGTGGGGGCATTGCTGCCGGCCCTCGAAGCGGTCGGCGTGCCGAATCCGGCCGATCGGCCTGACGCGGCCGAGTTCACCCGGCTGCTGATGATCGCCGCCGAGCAACTCGATCGGCCCGAGCCGCTGATGCTGGCCGGTTCGATGGTGCACGACCGCGACGTGGTGACCGACCGCGATCCCACCGTGATGCGTCACCCCGAAGCCGAGCCCGACATCATGTCGGCCCCGTCCGGCACGGTCATCGACGGCATCCGAGTCATCCCCGATCCGGCATCACCGGCGGTCCTAGACGGCGACCAGCACCTCGACGACCAGCCCGCCTCGACCGAAGTCGCCGGGCCCTCGCCCGACGGCTCCGCTGATGCGGCGCCGTTGTCTCGCCACGAGCGCCGCCTGCTGCGCCGTGAGCAACGGGCCGCGGCCGATGCTGCGGTCGGATCGCTCGTCATCTCCGAGTCGGTTCGCAACGACGAGCCCACGGTTCGCGCGGCGGCGGCCGCCGCGCCCTTCAACGACGATTCTGATCTTGGCATCGGTGCCGGCCGCGTGGCCGCGGTCGATGCCAATGACGGCCACCGTCGCCGCTGGTTGACCGTCGTGCTGTCGATCTTGCTGATCGCCGCGCTGGCCGCCGGCGGGTTCGGCTACTGGTATCGCGAGATCCGGGTCGTCACCCATCCGGTGCCGACGTTGGTCGGCACCAACGTCTCGTCCCTCGACGCCTCCCTCACGGGCGACGGCTGGACCCTGCAACGCACCGACGTGGCCCAAGTCGACACCGTCCCCGGCCAGATCCTGGCCCAGGACCCCGCCGCCGGCACCGTGCTGCGCGAGGGCGCGGCGCTGGCGATCACCGTGTCGACGGGACCACCCCCGATCCCCGTGCCGACTGATCTGGCCGGCCAGACGTTGACGGCGGCCACTGTCGAACTGGCGGCGCTCAACCTGACCGTCGGCGACGTCACTCGCCAGTTCGACGAGAAGGCAGGTAAGGACGTCGTCCTGGACCTGCCCGACGGCGCGCCCACCGAACTGGCCAAGGGTGGCGCCGTTCCCCTCGTGGTGTCGGACGGCCCCAAGCCCCGCGTCGTGTCGGAGGTCCCCGCCAGCGGTGACCCTGTCGCGGTGGCGGAGGCGCTGGCGGCCATCGGCCTGAAGTCGGCGACGACCCAGGACTACAGCGACACCGTCCCCACCGGCCAGGTGATCTCCATCAGCCCCGGCGCGGGCACATCGGTGGCGCGCGGCTCGACCGTCACCATCAAGGTCTCGCAGGGGCCGAAGCCGGTCATCGTGCCCTCGGTCGTCGGCCTCTCGGTCACCGACGCGGCCAACAAGCTGCAAGCTGCCGGCCTGACCGTGAGCGGCACCCAAGGCTCACCCCTGGGTAAGGCCACGGGCACCAACCCGGCCGCCGGAGCGTCGGTGAAGAAGAACACGTCCGTGGTGATCATCACCGGCTGAGTGCGGCCGATCAGGCGATTCGAGTCAGCCGCGGGTCGATTAGGCGGTCATGTCCTTGATCTGCTCGGCCAGGGCGATGGCGGCGGGATCGGGGGCGGTCTGCTGCATGGCCATGAGCTTGGTCATGTCGCCCTGCACCTTGATCTTGCCGGCCATGAACGCCTGCATCCCGGCCTGCGGGTTCTGCTCGACGAAGATCGCCTTGGCCGTGTCGAAGTCGATGGTGACGGTGAGATCAGGGCTCTCGAGATGTCCGAGGTCCATCTCGAGCTGGCCAGCCGACGTGTCGAGGTGAGCCAGGATGTCGGCACCGTCGGTGAACGGGGCACCGGTCACGATCTGGTTCATACGAATGGTGTGGGCCGGCGGGCTGGACGGGGTGCCGGCCTCATCGCGCAGGCGCTTGGCCTCGGCCATCCACTCGTCGGTGAGGAATTCGTACGGCACGGGCGCTCCTTGAGGTCACTCCGGCGTCAGGACGCCGGGGCACAGCGGGTCGACTTGGTCGTCGCGCACCCTACTGCGAACGCCAGCCTCGGGCTCGCCTCGCCGGCCCCGGCTCGACCGTCGTCGGTATGATCGACCTCATGCCTGACCCGTCGCCCGAAACCGACCAATCAGCTGGCTCGTCCCCGTCGCTGACCGGTCGGGCCGGCCGTCTCGACACCCGTGAACGCAACGCCAAGTGGCAACATGTGCCGCTGATCATCGACATGTCGATCTGCATCAACTGCGACACCTGCATCCGGCACTGCCCCCCGCAGTTCGGGGCGATCTTCAACCACGGCCTCGACGTGATCATCATCCCCGAGCTCTGCTCGGGTTGCGGCAAGTGCCTCGATCCGTGCCCCGTCGATTGCATCTTCGACGACCCCGACTGGAAGCCGGCGGCGGCTGACTGGTGGCAGGAACCGGCGCTCGACGACCCCTACCGGTAGGCAGGGTGGCTCGCTCGGACTCTGACGGTGCCGGGCTCGCCGACACCCAGCGCAGCCATACCGGGCTGCGCGGCCAGCAGAGAAAAGTCCCAGTGTCGGTGCACGTCGCCGCCATCATCAACAGCCAACGCCGACGCAGCCTCGACTACCAAAGCCCCACCACCATCTACCATGCCCTCACCGTGCAGTGACCACTAGAACTGGCCGACCTCGCGCATCGGCGTCGGGACGCCGGGATGACTCAAGCCGACATCGCGTCGCGGATGGGGACGAGCCAAGGCCAGATCATCCGCTTCGAGTCCGGCGCGGACGCAAGACTCTCCACCGTCGCCCGGTACGCGGCCGCCCTCGGCGTCCGAGTCGAATGGACGATCACGCCCAAGCCGCGCACCAAGAAATCCGTCACGGCGAACCGCGGCCAGGTCGCCGCTAAGCCCCTCACGCCAGCAGGCGTCGCGCCGAGCCCCCAGCGCCTGAGCTGGCGGGGCTGCAGTCGTCCACGAGTCGCCCTCCAGTTCGACTCCGGGTACTGGTCTCCCTGCCGAGCCGAACCAGCACCCACCGAACCTGACGCGACGTCAGGGGATACGGTGCTCAGGTTCGATCCAGAGGACGCCAGCAGTGCCGTCGGACCGGTTCGGGGGAATCGGTTGCATCGACGGGTGAGTTGATCGCCGCTCGACGATGCTCGTCGAGCGGCTCACAAGGGGGAACCACGTGAGGAACACTCGTCGGGTCATGGCTGTCGTCTTGGCGGTCACGTTCGTCGGGCTGGCCGCCTGCTCTCGCAGCGAGACCGCCGGGACGGCCAACACCACCGCGGCTGCGTCGGGCCCGTCGGGCGACGCGCCGGCCAACGGTCAGTTCGGCACGTTGACCACGCCGGTCTGCAACCCGGCGCCCGCGGGCGAGACCAACACCGCCAGCGCGCAGGGCGTCACCGCCACGTCGATCGAGGTCGGCACCATCTCGGACCCGGGCTTCACCGGCGCGCCGGGCCTCAACCAAGAACTGTTCGATGCATCGGATGTGTTCGTGGCGTGGTGCAACAGCCTCGGCGGCATCAACGGCCGCCAGATCAAGGTCGACAAGCTCGACGCCAAGATCCTCGAATACAAACAACGGATCCTCGAAGCCTGTGCCAAGGGCTTCACGCTGACCGGCGGCGGCGGGGTCTTCGACGACGCCGGCCAGGTCGACCGCTTGAACTGC
>JAYUBX010000587.1:0-4749 GCA_043740665.1 Candidatus Neomicrothrix sp. | reverse complement strand
GATCAAGACCGACAATGCCGCCATCCTGGTCGCCGCGCCATCCGAGATTCACGACGCCATCGCCAAGGTCTACGCGGTCAGCGAACTGGCGACCAACGCCCTCTCGGGCTCGCAGAGCGCGGCCGACCGTGTCGCAAGCGCCAAGGCCACCGCGGCGGCGACCAGCGATCCTGCCTTCAAGACTGCCATCGCGGACTACACCGCCTGGGTCACGACCAACTGCGGTGACCAGACCGCCAAGATCCTCAGCGGCGCCAGCTGATCGTTCGGGCCCTCGGCCCGGTCAGGCCAGGCCGGACTCGTGCCGGCGCATCTGCATGGCCTCGACGACGTGTCGGCCCGGGCCACCGCTGGTGGCGGCCTCGGGGCGATAGGTCTCGTCGCACAGCGCCGCCGCCACCGCTCCGGCAGATTCGGCTAAGCCCTGCAGGTCGTAGCCACCTTCGAGGAACACGACCTGATGGCCGGGATCGACGAACTGACCCAACGCCCCCGTGATGTCGGCGAAATCGCCCGCGGTCAGGCCCAGGCCCGTCAATGGATCGCGCCGGTGGCCGTCGAACCCGGCAGACGTGAGCAGCCAGGTCGGCGCGAAGTCGGCGACCATCGGAGCCAGCACCTGATCGACAGCCAGCCGATAGACGTCGCCGGTGGCCCCGGCCGGCAGCGGGAAGTTGAGCGTCGTGCCGAGCCCTTCGCCCCGCCCCATGTCGTCGAGGGGACCAGTACCGGGGTAGAGCGGGTACTCGTGGAACGACACGTAGACCACGTTGGGATCGTCGTAGAAGATGTCCTGGGTGCCGTTGCCGTGGTGGGCGTCGTAGTCGACGATCAGCACCCGCTCGCCCCGGTCGGCCAGCGCTCGGGCGGTGATGGCGACATTGTTGAGCAGGCAGAAACCCATCGACCTGGTGGCGGTGGCGTGATGACCGGGCGGGCGCACCGCGCAGAACGCGACGTCACCCGCGCCGGCGTCGAGTCGGGCCACCGCTTCGAGTCCGGCCCCTGCGGCGAGCAGCGCCGCCGCGTACGACGCGGGAACGGCGACCGTGTCGGGATCGATGTTGCCGCCACCATCTTCGGTGAACGACGCGAGTCGCTGCAGGAACGGCACCGGGTGAACCCGGGCGATCTCGGCCGCCGTCGCTGGCCTGGGCTCGAACGACACCAACGCGTCGGCGACTCCCGACGCCAGGATCCCGTCGTGGACCGCCTGCAGCCGGGCCGGTCGCTCGGGATGGCCCGGGCCGGTGTCATGGGCCAGAAACTGGGGATGAGTGGTGAACAACACGGTCACGCCGCCACGCTACTGCCCTGCCTCGTGCCGACGACGGTCGTATCCTGCACAGGTTCGTGCCACCTGGGCACGCAACCGCAAAGGACGGCGACCGACTCGACGCCCGTCCGAAGAGGACATCCATGAGCAGGCTCGACACGGTGCAATGGGGCAGTGACCGACTTCGGGTCGGTCCCTGGCGAGGTGACCATCGCATCGCCTACGTCGCTCCTGCTCCGGGGCAACCCCCGACCATCGAGGCCCTCGAACGCTGCCTGACGGGTCTGATCCAACAGGGCTACCGGTCCGTGCTGACCTCGGCCCTGAGCCCGATCGAGCAGTCGCCCTTCCTCGCCTCGGCCTTCACCGTGCACGAGCATCTCCACCTGCTTCGCCACGATCTGGCGGGCGAGCCGGCGCTGGGCGCCGGCCATGAGGGCAACGCCGGGTTCGGCAGTCGGCGGGGCCGGCGCGGCGACCGCACCGCGGTGCTGCATGTTGACCATCTGGCCTTCGACCCGTTCTGGCGATTCGATCAGACCGGGCTCGACGATGCCCGACGCGCCACACCCGTGTCACGGTTCCAGGTGGTGGTCATCGATCGTGCCGTGGTCGGCTACGCCGTCACCGGGCGCGCCGGGCCCATCTCCTACCTGCAACGGCTGGCCGTCGACCCCGACCACCAGCGCCGGGGCATCGCCCGCGGGCTGGTCGCCGACGCCTTGCGGTGGGCCCGCCGACGAGGCGCTGAGTCGATGCTGGTCAACACGCAGCAGGCGAACGATGGCGCCTTGGCACTGTACCGGGCCCTCGGTTTCGTGCTCGAGGATCAGGGACTCGACGTGCTCGAGCGAGAGCTGGTCGTGACCCCCCTCGGAACTTCAACGTGACCGGCTCGCGGCGGGGCGCCCGCGTCGGGGCCTGGCTCGGGGTCGTTGTCGCGCTGCTGATGCTGGCGCCGGCGGCGGGCGGGGCCGGCACCACGCCGGGCGGAACCGACTCGCCCTCGAGCTCCGCCACCATCAGCCTGCTCTCGCAATCCGGCTTCGTGGCACCCACCGGCGTGTTCCGCGTTCAGCTTTCGCTGCCCGCACCCGCCGCCGGATCCACGATCAGGGCCGCGATCTATCCGCGCGCCTCGACCTCGACCCTCGACCAGACCGCCTCGGGCGAACGGCTCGGGACCCACCTCACCCGGGATGTCGTGGTGCCCGTGGTCGGCACCGTCGCGGCTGGCGCCACCCTGACGACGGTTGATCTCGCGTATCCATTGGCCTCGAGCGGCGCCGATCCGACCTTCGGCTTCACCCTGTTCCAGGCGGGTGTCTACCCCGTCGTGTTCACGATCGCCGACGCCGCCGACAAAACCCAGGGCCGTCTGGTCACCCACGTGGTTCGCCTGCCTGACGCCAACGACCAGACGGCTGACCCGGCGCCACTCACCGTCTCGCTGCTCGTGCCGCTGACCGCTCCCGTGGCACACCAACCCGATGGCTCGGTCGACCTCAGTGACGATCAGGCGGCCGCCCTGAGGTCGGTCGTCGACAGCTTGAACCGTTACCCGTCGGTGCCGGTCTCGCTGGCTCCGAGCCCGGAGACCCTGGGTGCACTGGCCGCCACCGACCGTTCGACCGCTCCTATCGACCCCGCTCTGCGCCTGGCCGCCGGAGCCGGACGACAGGTGATCAGCGCCCCATTCGTCGCGGTGGCGGCATCGTCTTGGATCGACCAAGGGCTCGCCGACCGGTACAACCAGGAACTCGCCGCCGGCGCCGATCAGTTGCACACCACGCTCGGCAAGCCGCCCGACCAGGCCACCGCGACGCTCGACGCCACCTCGTCACCCGCCGTCCTCAGTCAGTTGGCGACCAACGGCAGCACCCAAGCAGTCGTGCCCCGAAGCCGCCTGGCGCCTGCGTCGAAGGGTGAGGAGGCATCGACGCTGACCCAGACCTTCGACCTCATCGGCACCGCCGGTGAGCGCGTGCGATCGGCGGCCACCGACACCAGACTGAGCGACCGGCTCACCCATCCCGACGACCCAGTGCTGGCGGCCCACGAGGCGATCGCCGCGCTCAGCCTGATCGCGCTCGACACGAGCAACGGGCAACCCTGTGTCAGTTCGACTCGATCGACCCGCAAGTGCAGCCGCGGTGTCGCGGTCGCCCTTCCGGCCGATGCCGCCTCGGCCCAGCCCGCGCTCGAGGCCCTGCTGGCGGCGCTCAACGACCGCACGGGAACAGACGTCGGCTCGGCCACCACCGCCGCGGTTCCGGCCGGGGCACCACTGCTGAGCCCGATGACGGTGGCCAGCCTGCTCACCGTGGTTGACGCGGCATCGTCCACTGGCACGACCGGCCCGTCGAGCCAACCCCGCCAACGCCAGCTGCTGCCGCCCGACACGGTGGCCCTGGGGTCCTACCCCCGCCAACTTGAGATCGTGGCTGGCCAGGTCGGCGGCTTCCGCTCCCTGCTCTACGGCGATGAACCGACCGGCTACGACCTGGCCCGATCGCTCGACGTCGTCGTGCTGTCATCCGGCGCGACCGCTCTCGACGACGTCGGGCGTCAAGCCTATCTCGACGGCGCGGCGGCAACGGTCCGGTCACAAACCAGCCAGATCAGCTCACCCGAACAACAGGTCGTCACCCTGACCTCGGGCGAGGGCCGGATCCCGCTCAGCATCAGCAACGCGCTTCCCTACCCCGTGCAGGTCACCGTCACCTTCACCAGCGCCAAGCTCGAGTTCACCGGCCCACAAGGGGCAGTGATTGCTCCGCAGATCCTGCCGGCCAACACACCTACACCGATCCTCGTGCCGGTGCGGGTACGGGCGTCCGGCGCTTTCCCCCTCGAGGTGACGGTCCGGTCGCCTGACCACACCCTGACCATCACCAGCACCAAGTTCACCGTCCGGTCCACCGCCGTGTCCGGCGTCGGACTGGTACTCACCATCGTTGCGGGGTTGTTCCTGCTGCTGTGGTGGGGTCGTCATTTCCGTGACACCCGTCGGGCTCGTCGCTTGGTGGCGTCCACCCATCCCGTCCTCCGTTCGACGACCGCCGCTGCCCCTCCCCCCGGGCCCGCCGGCCACTGATCGGACCCGCGGGCCAACACCGGCGTTCGTAGGTGATCCGCTACGCTCCGGCCGAGACCGACTGATCGAGGGGGACCATGGCCGGAGTACGAATCGTCAGCGACAGCGCGTGCGATCTGACGCAGGACGAAGCCGACGCTCTCGGGGTCGAGATCGTCCCGCTCACCATCCGCTTCGGCGCCGAGGAGTTCACCGACCGGCAAAACCTCAGTGTCGAGGAGTTCTACCGCCGGATGGCCGACAGCGACGCGCTACCCGAGACCGCAGCACCGGCACCGGGCGCCTTCGAGGTCGCGTTTCGCAAGCTCGCCGCCGAGGGAGCCGACGCCGTCGTGTGCATCAACTTGTCGGGTGGGCTCTCCGCCACGGTCGAAGC
>JAYUBX010000586.1:0-1965 GCA_043740665.1 Candidatus Neomicrothrix sp. | reverse complement strand
GTGCACCGGCAAGGGCAACGATCAGGTGCGCTTCGAGGTCACCACGAGAGCCCTCGCCCCCGACCTCGACGTGGTGGCTCCGGTTCGCAACTGGGGCATGACGCGTGCCGACTCGATCGACTACGCGGCGCGTTTCGACATCCCGATCTCGGCCACGAAAGAGCAGCTCTATTCGATCGACGACAACCTGTGGGGCCGGGCCATCGAGTGCGGCGCCATGGAGGACCCCTGGTCGCGTCCGCCCGAGGACGTCTGGTCGCTCACCAAGGTGCGCACTGGTGAGGCCCGCGAGCTGACCATCGGATTCGACCAGGGAGTGCCGGTCGCCCTCGACAGGCGCCCGCTGCCGCTCTGGCAGCTGATCACCGAGCTCAACGACATCGTCGGTGGGTACGGCTGGGGCCGTCTCGACATGGTCGAGAACCGTCGGGTCGGCATCAAGAGCCGCGAGACGTATGAGGCGCCGGCGGCGCTGGCGTTGATCATGGCTCACGTCGACCTCGAGTCGATCTGTGTCGAACGCGACCTCTTCCACGAGAAGCAGCGGCTCGAGGGCCGCTATGCCGACCTGGTCTACGACGGGTTCTGGTTCTCTCCGCTGAAGCAGGCGCTCGACGCGTTCGTCGACGAGAGCCAGCGCTACGTCACCGGCGAGGTGCGTCTGCGGCTCGAACCGGGGCGCTGCTACGTCGTGGGTCGGCGCAGCGACTGGTCGCTCTACGACTACGGGCTGGCCACCTATGACGCCGAGGACACGTTCAACCACCAGGATTCTGAGGGCTTCGTCAAGCTCTGGGGGCTTGGCGTGCAGACGTGGGCCGCTCGTCAGGCCCAGCGCCCCGATCAGCCTGGCGCCGGCTCCGATCCGGCGGCTCGGTGAGCACCCTCTGGCACGGTCGGTTCGAGGGCGGCCCCGCCGATGACCTGATGGCGTTCACCGTGAGCCTGCCGTTCGACCGTCGTCTGGCCGGTGATGACATCACCGGATCGCGCGCCCATGTGCGGGGCCTGGTTCGCGCCGGTGTCCTGTCCGTCACCGAGGCCGATGTCGTGCTCGGGGCGCTCGACCAGGTCGAGGCCGAACTGACCGATGAGCAGTTCGTCTTCGTGCCGTCCGACGAGGACATCCACACCGCCGTCGAGCGACGGGTGACCGAGTTGGCCGGTGCGCCGGGCGCCAAGCTGCACACCGGCCGCAGCCGCAACGATCAGGTCGCCACCGATCTGCGACTGTTCACCAAGCGCGAGGTGCTGGCCGTGGCCGGGCGCGTGTTGATGCTGCAAGAGGTCCTGCTCGAGTTGGCCGAGGCGGCCGGCGAGGCCTATCTGCCGGGCTACACCCACCTGCAGCGGGCCCAGCCGGTGCTGCTGGCCCACCACCTGCTGGCTCACGGTTGGGCTCTGGCCCGCGACGTCGATCGGCTGCTCGACACCCGTCGTCGGCTCGATGTCTCGCCGCTCGGGGCCGGGGCGCTGGCCGGCTCGTCGCTGGCCCTCGACCCCGAGGCGGTGGCCGCCGACTTGGGATTCGCCGCCGCTTTCGACAACTCGCTCGACGCGGTGGGCGACCGCGACTTCGTGGCCGAGACGCTCTTCGACCTGGCCCTGTTGGGGGTGCACCTGTCGCGCATCGGCGAGGAGGTCGTGCTGTGGTCGACCGAAGAGTTCGGCTTCTTGAAGCTGGCCGACGCCTACTCGACGGGCAGTTCGATGTTGCCGCAGAAGAAGAACCCTGACATCGCCGAGCTGGCCCGGGGCAAGTCGGGCCGCCTGATCGGTCATCTCACGGGGCTGCTGGCCACGCTCAAGTCCCTGCCGCTGGCCTACAACCGTGACCTTCAGGAGGACAAAGAGCCGCTCTTCGACGCCCTCGATCAGATCACCCTGGCGGTGGCGGCCATGGCTGGCCTGCTGGCGTCGTCGACCTTCAACACCGACGCCATGCAGGCTGCGGCCGACAGTCCG
>JAYUBX010000585.1:0-3664 GCA_043740665.1 Candidatus Neomicrothrix sp. | reverse complement strand
CGTGCCGGCGTCGTTCATCTGCGAGATGCGCCCCCGTCCGGCCCCGTCAGGCCATGACGGCGACATCCGCGCCGACGAACGACGTCGCTCTGGGCACCGTTGTCGCTCACCCGCCGGCGCTCGACCGCATCCTGAGCTATGGCAGCGGGAACTTCGGCACGCTTGCTCACGTCTTCCGTGACGTCGATGTGACCGTCGCGGTCGTCCTCCACAACGGCGCTGACGCACACTGAACCGAGTGCGCGGGCCGACCAGCGCGACATGAACATCACACAACGATCAGGCCCATGCCTGTTGTCCGCCAGTACCTGACGGTGTAAGATCCCTCCCGACACGACCGGTACACCCGTAGCCGTGTTGGACCCTGCCGAGTGAGTCGGGCAGCCTCCGGGAGCGTTGCTCCGGACCCTGGTAGCGCAAGTAGGCAGATCCTTCGAGACGCCTGGCTTGAGCTGGATGATCGCACCCGGTCACCTGTCACCTCGGTTCGACGTCTCCCCAGATACGGGAGAACGCGATGACCACCACCCTGGACAACCTGTCGGGGCCCAGCGCCCTGCTCGCGCCGGACGAATCGTCGACAGCCGACCTGCTACCGAAGGGCACGGCCCGCTACTTGTGGGCGCTTACCCGACTGTGCCTGGGCTGGACGTTCCTCTGGCCGTTCCTGGACAAGATGTTCGGCCTCGGTCACGAGACCCCGTCGGCCAAGGCCTGGATCAACGGCGGGTCCCCGACCACCGGGTTCCTCAAGGGCGCATCGGGCCCCTTCGCCGGCATCTATCACAGCATCTCCGGAGCCAGCTGGGCGGATTGGGGCTTCATGTTGGGTCTTCTCCTGATCGGCGTGGCCTTGCTGCTGGGCATCGGCATGCGGATCGCCGCGGTCTCCGGAGCGGTCCTGTTGGTGTTGATGTGGAGCGCCGCGCTCCCCCCGGCGAACAACGTGTTCATGGACGATCACATCATCTACGCCCTCGTGCTGCTCGGGTTGGCCGTCGTCGGTGCCGGCAACACGCTCGGTCTCGGTCGCTGGTGGACCAACACCGCCTTGGTCCGCCGCCATGGGTGGCTGACCTGACGGTCTCGTGGACGACGGTCCTGGCCACGGAGGGACCTCGACGAGGCCGGTGAGACCTACGACGTCCTCCCGCGCCGCCGACAACCCGGCAACGCACGCGTGACCTGATGACAGCCGCCCCCCGCCCAACATCCCCGCCGATCTAGAGGAGCCTCGATGACGCTCACCACCGCGCGACCGCCCGGGCAGTCCGCCCCCCCGCCCGAAGAACCGCTGTCGCCTCGCAACGCGGACAAGGCCCGATCCCTGGGACTGACGTCGGCCACCGGACTGGTCGTCGGCAGCATCGTCGGCACCGGCGTGTTCACCATGCCGGCGGTGCTGGCCGGGGCTGGCACCATGGGCATCGTGGTCTTGGGCGTGATCGCGCTGGGAGCGATGCTCCTGGCCGTCCTGTTCGGCCAGCTCACGAAGCGGGTGCCGAACAGCGACGGTGGCCTCTACGCGTACTCCCGCCACGAGTTCGGCGACTTCGCCGGCTACCTGGTCGGCTGGTGCTACTGGATCCAGTCCTGGGCCGGCAACGCCGCCATCGTCGCCTCCTGGGTCTTCTACGTGGACGCGCTGTTCGGTCTCGACAACCCGAGCGGCATGGTGAACTGGGGCATCGCGCTCGTGGGCCTGTGGGTGCCGGCGCTGGTGAACCTCGCCGGGATCCGCCAGATGGCGTGGTTCCAGAACGTCACCGTCGTCCTCAAGTTCCTGCCGCTGCTGTTCGTCGGGCTGGTCGGTTGGTTCTTCGTCGACTCGGCCCACTTCGGCCCCTTCAACGCGTCGGGCGGCAGCCTCTACAGCGCCATAGGCATCGCCGCGGGGGTGGCCCTGTTTTCCTTCATCGGGGTCGAGGCCGCCGCCGTCACCGCCAAGCGGGTGAAGAACCCCCGCACCAACGTCGGCCGCGCATCACTGATCGGCACCGCCCTGAGCGCCCTCTTGTACGTGCTGGTGACCGCGGCGGTGATGGGGCTGGTGCCCCACGACACGCTCGTCGACACCGGTGCGCCGTTCGTCAACGCCTTCCAGACGATCTTCTCCAGCAACGCCTGGGCCGGCAAGTTCATCGCTCTCGTCGCCGTCATCTCCGGCATCGGCGCCCTGAACGGCTGGACCCTCATCGTCACCGAGACGTCACGGGCGATGGCCAACGACGACCTCTTCCCGCATCCGTTCGCCTGGACCGACCGCAACGACACCGCCTGGTTCGGCATCGTGGTCGGGACCGCCCTGCCGTCGCTGCTCATGCTCTGGCGCTACACGTCCAGCTCGGGTCTCACGGTGTTCACCTACCTGGTCGACCTCACCGTGGTGACCGTCGCCATCCCGTACTTCTTCTCGGCCCTCGCCCAGCTCACCTATCTCGTCTCCCGCCGTCGGCGGGTGCAGGGGTGGCAGTTGGCCCGCGACCTGTTCGTCGCGGGGGTCGGCATCTTGTTCTCGATGTGGGTGACCTTCGCCTCGGGCTACCAGGTCGTCTACCAGGCCCTCGTCGTGATCCTGGCCGGACTGATCATCTACGCCTTCCTGAACGCCCGCCGCCAGCGTCTCGGCGAGGCGCCGGAGCCGGTTGACGACATCTCCGACGAGCCGGTCATCGACCTGTCCACCCCGGCACCCACCCCGGCCTGACCTGACCCGACCCGACCCGGCGCACGCAACCGTTCACCCCTCTCCCCCAAAGGACCTCCTGTGACCTTTTCCGTCGATTCCGAAGCCGGCACGCTCCGCGAGGCGATCGTCCACCGTCCGGGACTCGAGCTGTCGCGGCTCACCCCCGAGAACATCGGCGCCCTGTTGTTCGACGACGTCATGTGGGCGAAGAAGGCGAAGGAGGAACACGACGCCTTCGCCGAGGCCCTGCGCGACAAGGGGGTCCGGGTGCACTACTACGGCCAGCTGCTGGCCGAGACGCTCGAACTTCCCGACGGGCGGGACTTCGTCCTGGACCGGGTGTGCACGCCCGAGAACCTCGGTCCGTCCCTCGTCGAGCCCGTGCGCCGGCTCTTCGAGGACCTCGACGGGGCGACCCTGTCCGAGCATCTGATCGGCGGGATCCTCAAGGCCGACCTCCAGCCGCTCAAGGCCCACAGCCTCAAGTGGGACATGCTGCGGGCGGACGACTTCGTACTGGCGCCGCTCCCCAACCACCTGTTCCAGCGGGACAACTCCTGTTGGATCTACGGCGGGGTGACCATCAACCCCATGGCCATGCCGGCCCGGCAGCGAGAGTCGCTCCACACCCGGGCCATCTACGACTTCCACCCCATGTTCGCCGAGGCGGACTTCGTCACCTACTACGGCGACGAGGACCGCTCCTATCAGCCCGCCACCATCGAGGGCGGCGACGTCCACGTCATCGGCCACGGCGCCGTCCTCATCGGCATGGGCGAACGATCCACCCCGATGGCCATCGAGGCGGTCGCCCACGCGCTCTTCGATGCCGATCAGGCGAGCACCGTGATCGCAATCGAGCTCCCCCACAGCCACGCCTTCATGCACCTCGACACGGTGATGTCGATGGTCGACCTCGACACCTTCGTGCTCTACCCCTACTTCGACCGCAACCTCCGCAGCTGGACGATCACG
>JAYUBX010000584.1:0-2522 GCA_043740665.1 Candidatus Neomicrothrix sp. | reverse complement strand
ACCCAAGACGCGCCGCCTCAGCCAGCCGGCGCTGTCCCTGCGACACCTGGCGGAGCTCGCCGCCCAGCCCGATCTCGCCGCAAGCCACCAGGAAGGGCGGCATGGCCTGGTCGGTCTTGGCCGACGCGACGGCCAGGGCGATGCCCAGATCGGCACCGGGTTCGTGCACCCGCACGCCGCCGACGGCGAGGGCATAGACGTCGTCGCCGTCGAGCTTGATGCCAGCCCGGCGATCGAGCACGGCCAGCAGAAGGGGCAACCGACCCGAATCGAGACCCTGCGCCGAGCGGCGAGGCGCCGGCAACGACGACTTGACGACCAGCGCCTGGATCTCGACGAGCAGGGGCCGGTGCCCTTCGATGGTGGGCACCACGATCGAGCCCGAGACACCGGTACGGCGATCGGCCAGGAACAGCCCACTGGCATCGGGAACCGGCTCGAGACCGGCCTCGGTCATCTCGAACAGACCGAGCTCATCGGTCGAGCCGAAGCGATGCTTCGACGCCCGCAGCAATCGCAGCGCGTGGTGGCGGTCGCCCTCGAACGCCAGCACGGTGTCGACCACATGCTCGAGCACCCGCGGTCCGGCCAGGCCGCCGTCCTTGGTGACGTGGCCAACCAGCACCGTGGCCACCCCCCGGGCCTTCGCCTGCTGGACGAGCCGGGCGGCGCACTCGCGGACCTGGGCCACCGACCCCGGCGCCGAGCTCAGGCCGGGCTCGTAGACCGTCTGGATCGAGTCAACCACCATCAGGTCCGGCTGCACCTCGTCGAGATGGGTGACCAGATGCGGCAAGGAGGTCTCGCTGGCCAGGTAGAGCCGCGGGGCCAGGGTGCCGAGCCGTTGGGCCCGGAGCCGAACTTGCTGCTTGGATTCCTCCGCCGAGACGTAGAGCGCAGTAGCTCCGGCCTTGGCCACGGCCGAGGCGACCTGCAGCAGCAGGGTCGACTTGCCGATGCCCGGCTCGCCGCCGAGCAGGGTGACCGACCCGGGTACCAACCCGCCGCTCAGCACCCGATCGACCTCGCTCAGCCCGGTCGACCGGGGATGCCATTCGTCGGCGTTGACGTCGGCGATCGGAACGGCGCGGTCAGCGGGGGGCCCGAGCGAACCACCGACGGAGGTGGGGACGTCGAGCTCTTCGATGAGGGTGTTCCACTCGGCGCACGAGGGACACCGACCGACCCACTTCGGGCTGGATCCGCCGCACTCGCTGCACCGGAACACCGACCGGACCTTGGGCATAGCCCGACCCTACTCAGCCCCTGTGACGGTGAACGTACGTCAGTACCGGCGTCGGCGCGATGATCGCCGACGCAGCAGCACCAGGGCCAGACCGATCAGCGCCAGCACCGCCACCACCGCCAGCCCCTGCACCAGCGACCCCAGTGAGGACGACGACACCTTCACGGCGGTGGGCTGCTCGGCGCCCAGCGACGGCGTGTAGGTCTTGGTGGATCCCGGGACCTCGACGGTGACCCGGACATCGACCATGTCGGCGACCGGGCGACCTTGCTTCCTTTCGAGATCGCCGATGGCGCCGCCGTAAGGGTCGCCGCCCAGGGTGGAGGCCAAGGCCGGATCCGTGAAGCTGGCCATTCCCTTGCTGAGGTCGATCGTTCCCTGCACCGAATGCGACGACGACAACACCGACGAACTGGCGTTGACCTTCCACCCGCCGAACGCTCCGTCGGGACCGTTGACCTCGTCGAGCACGGCGGTGGCGCCGGCCGGATCGGCGAAGGGCTTGGTGGCTTGCACCCAGGTGTAGCCGTCGTCCTCCTTGGCCGGATCGGTCACGGTCCAGCCCGATGCCTTCAGATCGTCGACCCGCAGCTGGGCCGACAAGTCGCCGACCTTGGCCAGCGCCTCGTCATCGAGCCCGACGCCGACCGCCACTAGGCCCGAGCCGTCGGCGTTGACCTTGGTGTCGACCGCCAGCTTCACCTGACAGCCGGTGAGCACCAGCAGCACGCCCACCACCGCCACCAGCCGGACGAGGGCGCGCGGCGGGGTTCGAACGGTTCGGGGCACGGCGGGCAAGGTACCGCCTCGGCGCGGGCCGCGGTGACCACCCGTCCGCCAGCAGGGTCGAGAACGACTGAACCCCCACCCGGAATCGGGAGGGGGTTGAGCCGGAACAGGATCCAAGGAGTTTACCCCTCACCCTTTCCGCCGTTCATGGCCCACATGGACCTTTGACCAGGGCCGATGGGCCGAGTTCGCAGCGACCACCGGACGATCGGTTACTCAGGAGGAGCTGACTCGGCCAGCTCCATGGACGGAGGCTGGAACCCCTCGATGGCCTTGAAGGTGATCTCCAACTGGCCGGTCGTGGCGTCAGGTTCGGCGTCGACGATGATGGTTTCACCGGCTCGGAACTCTTTCCAGAGCAGCCGCTCGGAGAGCGAGTCCTCGACCAGACGCTGGATCGCCCGACGCAACGGCCGGGCCCCCAGTGACGGGTCGTAGCCGCGCTCGGCCAACAGCGTCTTGGCGGCGGGCGTGAGCTCGAGCCCCA
>JAYUBX010000583.1:0-1648 GCA_043740665.1 Candidatus Neomicrothrix sp. | reverse complement strand
GCAGCCGCATCGGGCGTGTACGAGGGGGCGACGAGAGGATATGTGGCACCTGCGACCGCTCGAATCTCGATGGTGACGACGTCGTCGGACACGCGACGCCCGTTCGGGAAGCCGGCCAGATCGCCACCCAGGATGCCGAGGTCGTTCGGTGTGTGCGCCGGTGGGATCGCCATGTTGAGACGCAACATGTCGGCGAGCCGCGGACCGGTGTAGTTCTGGAACCCCGGGATGATCCCGGCGGGAATGCCCGTGAGCAGGATCGCCTGCAGGTCGGCCCGGTCGGCGGTGAGGCCGGCGAGATTCGGGAACACGGTCGGGTAGAGCACCGGGAGCAGCCTGGCGAGCTCGGGCTGTCGAACGTATTGCCCGAACTGGGCGTCCCCATCGGGTGACAACTGGTTCCACCTGTCCTTGTCGGCCATCGGCACGATGACTTCGTTGAACAGAGGGTTGCCGAGCCGTGACACCTGTACGTACGGACCTGTTTCCAGCTTGGGGCCGCCCTTGCTGCGGACCTGAGCGGTGCGTCGAGAGGCCGACGCCCAGACACCGATGACCGAGGCCGGGTCCATCGGATCCGTCGACCGCACGCCGGAGCGGCTCAACGACGAGATCGGCAATTCCAACGCGATCGAGTGCACGTTGAACGAACGGAGCGCGTCGACCCCGGGCTGCGCGGCCGTCGGGATGAGGTGCAGGTTCTGGAACGGCCGCAGGTCGCCGAGGTCGAAGATCGACCCGAGATCGACGTAGAAGCCGTCGAGGCGCTGGCCGGCGAAGACCACGATATCCCCGAGGTCATGGGTGGCTAGAGCCGCAAGCGACGCATAGTCCGGGCAGGACCGACCGCCGACGAAGCACGGCGGACAGGGAAGATCCTGACCGACGATCTGCCGGCTCACTTTGCCAATCTGCCCGTTGTGGTAGGTGACTTTCGTGACCGTGTAGGACTGCCGACGGTTCCAGTTGGGATCGTCCAGCGAGCGAATCGGACCAGTGTTGTACAGGAAGGTGTTCGGGTTCGTGACGACGGTGGTGAACTGGAACTCGTAGACGATGTCGGCGAAGCCGTCGCCGTTGTTGTCGATGTGGATCTTGTACAGCACGTCGTCGCCGAACTCGTAGAAGTTCGGTCCACCGGCTGGGTCCTCGAAAGGGATGTAGTTGGTGATGAGCGTGACGGAGTCGGGCCGGTCGGGACTCACGAACGCGTAGACGTCCGTACTGTCGGCGACGGGATCCTTGGCCATCTCGGGTGCTTCACGATGTGATGACATGGCGCTACAGGGCCTTCCGGTTCATTGCCCGCTGCACGCGAGCGATCAGTTGTGGGTCGTTGAAGATCACTTCGTTGCCTTCGGTCAATATCGCCACTTCACCCTTGCTCGGATTTCGGATGACCATCACGAGATGTTCTGTGCCAAAGGGCTCGAGCACCTCGGTCTGCGACTCGGGGCGCCCGGTCGAAGCAGGTGCCGCGATTGCGGCCACAGAGCCGTGAGCGAGCGGGCCGACCAGGACTGCGGCACCGGCGGCTGCACCCCCTGCTTGCAAGAAGTTGCGTCGTGTCAGTGAAGCCATCAAAAACCGTCCTTTGTCCGTGGGAATCAGTTACAACCCATTCGGCGCCGCCGACGCGTTGGATGAA
>JAYUBX010000582.1:0-2821 GCA_043740665.1 Candidatus Neomicrothrix sp. | reverse complement strand
ACGGTTTGGCGCGCACGACCTATCGGGTCGACCCGAGCCTCGCCCTCGACCTGTCGGACCAGACCAAGAGCGACGGTGAACGAGGACTGCTGGGCATCGCCTTCTCGGCCGACGGCCAGACGCTCTACGCCGACTACACCGACCGTGACGGCAACTCGCGTGTGGTCTCGTACCCCATGGACGGCGACCGGGCCGACACCTCGAACCAGCGCGGGCTGATCTTCCAGACCCACCCCTTCCCGAACCACAACGGCGGCAACTTGGTGCTGGGGCCTGACGGTGACCTCTACATCGGCTTCGGCGACGGGGGCGGCAGCGGCGACCCCAACGGCAACGGCCAGAACACCCACACCCTGCTGGGCAAGATCCTGCGGATCGACCCCACTCGCTCGACCACCGACCAGCCCTACGCCATTCCGACTGGCAACCCGTTCGCCGACGGCGTGGGTGGGTCGCCCGAGGTGTGGCTGTACGGCGTGCGCAATCCGTGGCGCTTCTCCTTCGACCGAGCCTCGGGCGACCTGTGGGTCGGCGACGTCGGCCAGGACCAGTACGAGGAGGTCGACCTGCTGCGATCGGCCGGCGGGGTCGATGCCGGGCGGGGCATCAACCTCGAGTGGAACCTGATGGAGGGGACGCACGCCTTCCAGGGCGGCGCTGCGCCCGAGCATGGCGTGCCACCGATCTTCGACTACGCCCACGACGGCGGAAACTGCGCGATCATCGGCGGGTTCGTCTACCGGGGTCGGGCCATCCCCGCGCTGCAGGGCGCCTACCTGTTCGGGGACTATTGCGTCGGCGAGCTGCGGGGCCTGTTGCAGCGGAATGGCACCAAACTGGACGAACGGTCGCTGGGTGCGACGACCGGTCAGGGACTGACGGCGTTCGGCCAGGACAACGAAGGCGAGCTCTACGCACTCGACGCCGCTGGCCAGATCCTTCGGATTGAACCGAACTGACCCGCCGACCGGCCAGAATATGGGGATGGCCGATGGGAGCGGACCAACCGCAGGCGCCGGCCTACCGGCTGACGTGATGGACACCGTCGTCAACGGCGCGCCGACGCGGGCCACCCGCTGGCGCGGTGGCCGCCGTCTGAGCACCGGCCACGAGATCTACTGGTGGGTCGAGATCGCCATCGTGTTGGTGTTCGACCTGATATATGAATCGGTCCGCAACCTCAACCAGGCCGGCGCGGCGCAGGCCTACGACAACGCCATCCAGCTCATCGGCTGGCAGCAGTCACTCGGCATCTACCACGAGCACGCCATGCAGCAGTGGGCCCTGCACCACGAGTGGCTGATCGTCGGCGCCAACTACTACTACGGCTCGGCGTACATCCTGGTCACCATCTTTGCCCTCGCCTTCCTCTACCGGCGGTTCGCCGACGACTATCCGCTGTGGCGCAACACCCTGCTGGTCGGCACCCTGCTCGGGCTGATCGGCTTCGCCGCCTTCCCGCTGATGCCACCCCGGCTACTCGACGCCGTGGGCAACTCGCCCCACGTCGCCTTCGGGTACATCGACACCCTCGTGAAGTTCCCCACGTTCTGGTCGTTCGATTCGTCGGCCATGAAGTCGATCTCGAACCAATACGCGGCCATGCCCAGCCTGCACTGCGGCTGGGCGATGTGGGGGTGCGCGGTGTTCTTTCCCCGGGTGCGGTCGTGGTGGGCCAAAGCCTTGGCCGTCGCCTACCCGGTCGTGACGATCCTGGTGGTCGTCATCACCGCCAACCACTACTTTCTCGATGCCGTGGGTGGTGCCGCCGTCTTCATCGCCGGCTACCTGATCGCCCGGCTGGTCACCCGAGCCGGCCAGGTCGCCCATCGCACTCGCGGCACGAGCGAGCCGGTGAGCGCCGTCAGCCTGAGCTGATCGCCTGGCGGCTGCCCATCAGATCGATGGCCCGGTGGTAGGCGGCCACGTTCACGCCGACGACCTCGCTCCAATCGACCCGCGACGGCACGTCCCGGTTGTGGGCGGCGATGCGGTGCCGCAGTTCGGGATCACGGATCAGCCAGAGCAGCTGGTCGACCATGTCGCGGTCGCTCTGGGCCAACAGGCCTTCCTGGCCGTTGGCGATGAACTCACGGATGCCGGTGCGAGCTTTGGCCACCACGGGTAGCCCGGCGCAGCGGGCCTCGAGGGCGGCGATGCCGAACGATTCGAGGTTGGCCGGCGCGACGAAAATGTCAGATCGGGCGAACTGATGGCGGATCTCGTCGCGGGTGCGCCGACCGACCAGCTCGACCACGTCACCCAGGTCGTGGCGCTCGATGTACTTCTCGAGCGAGCCGCGTTCGGGGCCTTCACCGATGACCACCAACCGCAGGCGCAGTTGCGGCGGAAGCTGCTCGCGCACCTGACGCATCATCTTGAGCAGGTGCATCGGCCGCTTGCGAGGCGCCAGCCGCATGACCGACACGAGGGTGACGTGATTGATGTCGCGCGGCAGGGGTGTGACCCGCCAGGCGGCATGATCGATGCCGTTGGGCAAGACGTCGACCTCGAGCCCGGGCCCGCCGATCTTGCGGATCGGCGCGGCGGCGACATCGCTCACCGACGAGAACACCGCCGGCCAGTCGGTCCAGTGGTAGCGCTTGTCGAGCAGCCCGAAGATCGGCGCCGCGTAGCTCCACAGGCAGTGCGTCGTGATCACGGTGGGCACGCTGTCGGCCTGGGCATTGGCGGCACCGATGAACGCCAGCGGCGACGCCACTCCGCCGGCGAAGTGGGCCACGTCGACCTGTTCGTGGCGCAGCAGCTCGCCGACCTGGCGGAACGTCGCCGGAGTGAAGGGGATGTCGAACGGCAGCAA